>NZ_RAWF01000389.1:0-5984 GCF_003612075.1 Corallococcus sp. CA041A | reverse complement strand
CCCCGAACCTGCTCCCCTCCCCCGGCTCGAGCAAGGGGGTCATCATCACGACGCCGGAGAACTCCCGGGGCGGAGGCCGCACGCTGCGCCCCGGCGACCCGAGCCTGTCCGCCGAATCCCTCGCCGCCGAGGAACATGCGCGCGTGTCGGAGCGAGTGCAGGGCATCGTCGACGAACGCCGCGCGCGAGACCGCGTGGACACCGGCCGCATCCATCCCTACTTCGGCCAGCTGCGCGCCCAGCTGGAGAAGCAGATGGACGCCCCGCCCCTCTTCGACATGCCCAGCTTCCCCAAGCAGCTGATGTACTCCTACGCGGAGAAGGCCCGGCAGTTCGGCGCCACCGGCTCCCCCGGGAGCATGCCCGGGCCTCGCAAGCCCCCCAAGCCGGGCGAGCTCCTCGCGAAGCGCGCCCGCGACGAGCCCGGCTACAACCGCCTGCGCGGCCTCTCCCAGGCGGGCGAGGAGCTCCAGGACTTCGCCCACGGCGTCAGCACCACGAAGCTCACCGTCACGCTGGAGCTGCTCCAGGGCCCGGACGGCCTCCTGCGCGAGGTGAAGCTCATCAGCCGCAGCGGCAACCGCGCCTACGACGACTACGTGCTCCAGGCCGTCCCGCCCGCGCTGGGGAAGTCCGCCGCTCCGCCCCCGGACGCGATGGGCGTGCACACGGACGGCATCCGCAGCGTCTGGGCCGTGGAGGGCCGCGTCGTCTACGTGCGCAAGGTCAGCGAGATGAAGAAGGGCGCGGACAACATCTACCTCGCCGCACTGACCGCCGCGGGACTGCTCGCCGGCAACTTCGATGAGACCACCGGCGAGGTCTACGTCATCGACGTGCGCAACCCGCACTTCGAATGCCGCTCGCGCCTGCTGCGCGTCTACTGACTCAGGGCGTGAACGCCGCGGGCCACCGCACGCCTCCGCCCAGGGGCAGGAGCGCCTCCGCCACGTCGAGCAGCGCCCCGTCCGTCCACCGCCGCCCCACCAGCTGCGCCCCCACCGGCAGGCCCGCCGACGTGAGCCCCAGCGGGAAGACCACGACAGGGCTCCCCGTCGCGTTGAACAGGCAGGTGAATCCGCCAAAGGCCTCCAGGTAGTGGCGAGGCACGCCGTCCACGTCCAACGGCGCCCCGAACGGCATGTGCGGCGGCGCGGCCGTCATCGCCACCGGCACGAGCCACGCGTCCCAGCCGGACAGGAAGTCCTCCAACAGGCCGATGTGCACGTCCCGCCGGCTGAGCGCCGTGCCGTAGCCCGTCATGTCCACGCGCGTGCCCTGCACGATGGCCTTCGCCAGCAGGTCCCGTTCGAAGGGGAGGAACTGCTGCTGATAGCCCTCGCGCACGGGCGGAGGCAGGGGCGCGCCCACCTCGGCGCCCTCCGTCAGCCCCCACACCTCCACCAGGTCCGTGAAGTCCTGCCCCGGAGGCACGGCCTGCTCCACCACGACGCCCTCCGCGCGGGCGGCGGCGGTGAAGCGCTGGAACAGCTCACGCGTCTCGCGGTCGGCCTGGAAGGGGCCCAGCGTGTCCGCCCACGCCAGCCGCAGGCCCTTCAGCGCCCGGGGCTTCGCGGCGCCCACCGGCGCGACGGGCGGCACCTCCGGGGCGCGCGGATCCGCGCCCTCGATGACGGACAGGATGAGCCGCACGTCCGCCACCGAGCGCGCCAGCGGCCCCGCGCACGCCATGTGGCGCACGTGGCGCGGCCCGTCCGGCGGGTCCGGGATGTGGCCGAAGGTGGAGACGCGGTGCTCCGTGGGCTTGATGCCCACGATGCCGCAGTAGGCCGCCGGCTGCCGGATGGAGCCGCCAATGTCGCTGCCCACCTCGAACGGCGTGAGCCCCGCCGCCACCGCCGCCGCCGCGCCACCGCTGGAGCCGCCCGGCGTGTGCCCCAGGTCATGCGGGTTGTTCGTCCGGCCCCAGAGCGGCCCGTCCGTCTGGAAGTCCCCCGCGAACGGCGGCAGGTTCGTCTTGCCGAAGAGGATGGCCCCCGCAGCCTTGAGCCGGGCCACCACCGTCGCGTCATGCGCGGGCACGTACTCCGCGAGGGCCGGGTGGGCGGACGTCGTGCGCAGGCCCCCGGTGCTGAACGCGTCCTTCACCGTGAAGGGCACGCCGTGCAGCGGGCCCCACAGCTCGCCCCGGGCAAGCGCCGCGTCCGCCTCTTCCGCCCGCTTCCGGGCCTGCGCCTCGTCCCACGTCACGACGGCGTTGAGCGTGGGGTTGTGTGCTCGCGCGCGGGCGAGGAAGGCGTCCAGCACCTCCACCGCGGTGACGTGACGCTCGCGCAGGGCGGCCGCCAGCTCCGTCGTCGTGAGGGAGACGAGCGCGCGTGCGCCCCCGGCGGTTCCGGCCTCCTGAAGCGGGACAGATGACTTCATGTGCGTGCACTCCCCCAGAGGCCGGCCCCGGCGGCGCGGCCCTCCCATGCCCAGGGTTCTACCAACTCCTCAGCGCGCCCGGGCCCGCGGAGCCGGCGACACCACGTAGGCGGACGCGGAGTCATCCACCTTCACTTTCGGTGGACGCCGGGACTCCTCGAAGAGGCGGTAGCCCGGCTCCAGGCCGCGCCAGAAGGCCTTCCGCGCGTCGGTGACACCGGAGAGGGCCTCCAGCGCCGCGAGCCCCGCCGCGTCCAGCCGCCGTGGGAACACGTGCACCGGCACGTCGCGGCGCATGCTCGAGCGGGCTTCGGACACCATCACGTACAGCTCCTCGATGGGGCCGTCCTCGATGGCCAGGCAGCCGATGCTCACGCAGTCGCCGTGGATGTAGATGTCGCCCCCGGGCTTCGCGGCGCCCAGCTTGCGGTCCAGCGCGTTCGGGTAGCTCACCCGCATGGACAGGTGGTACGCGCTCTTCGGGTTGAAGAGGTCCACCGTGTAGAAGCCCTCCGGGACCTGCAGGTCGCCCTGGGCCCGTTTGGGGCCCACGTCGCCGGAGGCCGCGCAGACGGGGAAGGTGCGCACCTTCACCAGCGACTGGCCCGGCTTGCCCGCCCAGACCTCCAGCTCGCGCTCGACCTTGAAGGCCCGCAGGTAGAGCTCCTCCGGCGGCCAGGACAGCCCCGCCTCCTTGAACGTTTTGACGAGACCGGCCGTCTGGCGCTTGCGGGCCGCCGCGACCCGGTCTTCCGCGTGGGCGCACAGCGAGGCCAACAGGACACCCCACGCGAGCAGGACCTTCATGGGCGGAATGCTCCTTTCGTGAAAACGGTTTGACGCCGGGCGGACGTCAATCCGGTCCCTGGGCAGGGGTGGGCGGAGAACAGGCTACAGGCACGGGGGCACCCCTGGCCCCCTGCTTCCCAAGCTGCTAGCAAGCGGTACGTGGGCTTTCTGGATGACGTTCAGCGTAACGGCGATGGAAACCAGGGCCGGCCCGGTGTTCTCATCTCCAACGTGCATCATGGCGAGCAGGGGCCGCCGGTGTGCGCAGCGACTGTTGCTCCTCGCCCCGTGCCGTTCCGGCCTTTTGCTTAAGAATGAATGACTCCCTCGAGACCCTCCTCGCCGACGGCATCATCGACGCCGTCATCGGCCAGCTGAAGACGGGGAAGGAGGCGGAGGTGTGGCTCGTCCAGCACGCCGGCCAGGTTGTCGCAGCGAAGCTGTACAAGGAGCGCCACGAGCGCAACTTCCGCAACAACTCCGGCTACAAGGAAGGCCGCGAGGTGCGCAACTCGCGCACGCGCCGCGCCATGGAGAAGGGCAGCCGCTTCGGGCAGGCCGCCGCGGAAGAGGCGTGGAAGAACGCGGAAGCGGACTCGCTCTACAAGCTGCACGCACAAGGCGTGCGCGTGCCCACGCCGGTGCTGTTCTACGAGGGCATCCTCCTCATGGAGCTGGTGCGGGACGCGGAAGGACAGCCCGCGCCCCGGCTGGTGGAGGCTCCGCCCCAGACGCCCGAGGAGGCCGAGGCCCTCTACCTGGACCTGCGCGCCCAGGTGGTTCGCACCCTGTGCGCGGACCTCATTCATGGGGACCTGTCGCCCTACAACATCCTGATGAGCGGGTCCGGCCCGACCATCATCGACTTTCCGCAGACGGTGGCGGCGGCGCGCAACAGCCAGGCGGAGTTCTACTTCCGCCGCGACCTGGACAACGTGCGGGAGTTCCTGGCGGGCTTTTCGTCCCGGCTGGGGGGTCGCGCGGGTGACACGGGCGAAATCTGGAACGCGTATGTGCGGCGCGAACTGACGCCGGAGTACGTGCCGTCGGGCGCGTTCCGCGAGGCGCCGCGCCGGCAGGGAGGCGCGGGCCGTCAGTCCTCCCGGCAGGAGCGGTTCCTCCAGCAGGAGGAGGCCCGGCGCAACGAGGTCCCTCCGGCGCCCGTGGCGGCCGTGGAGGAAGGGCTCAGCGAGGAAGAGGCGGAGCTGCGCGCGCTGGAGGCGCTGGTGCTGCGCCAGGGTGGCGGCGAGCGTGGGCGTCCCATCGTCACGGCGAGCCCGCGCGATGGGCGTCGGCGCGGTGGGTTTGGTGGCAAGCCGCCGCCGCGTACCGGCAATGCGCCGAGGCCCGGGAACGGTGGGCCGCAGCAGAACGCGGGAGCGCGTCCGGCGCAGGGCGGTGGCAACAACCGGCCCAACGGCAACAACGGGCGTCAGCAGCAGGGAGGGCCGCGCAACGGCGCTCCGGCGCAGGGCGCGAATGCCCCGGTGGCGCAGGCTGCGAATGCTCCGGCGGCGCAGGGCGATGCGCGCGTGAACGGCCGGCCGCAGCAGGGAGGGCCGCGCAACGGCAATCCGCGCAACGAGCCGCGCCGCGATGGACGTCCGCCGCGCTCGCCCAACGGCGAGGCGCGCATGAACGGCCAGCCGTCTGGCGAGAACGCTCAGGCGTCGCAGCAGAACAGCCGGCCACCGCGCATGAATGGCCAGCCGTCTGCCGAGAACGGTCAGGCACCGCAACAGAACAGCCGGCCGCCGCGCATGAACGGGCAGCCAGCTGGCGAGAACGGTCAGGCGCCACAGCAGAACAGCCGGCCCCCGCGCATGAACGGGCAGCCGTCTGGCGAGAACGGCCAGGCGCCACAGCAGAACAGCCGGCCGCCGCGCATGAACAGGCAGTCGTCCGGCGAGAACGGCCGACAGCCGCGCATGAACGGGCAGCCAGCTGGTGAGAACGGTCAGGCGCCACAGCAGAACAGCCGGCCGCCGCGCATGAACGGGCAGCCAGTTGGTGAGAACGGCCAGGCACCGCAGCAGAACGGCCGACCGCCGCGCATGAATGGGCAGCCAGCTGGTGAGAACGGCCAGGCACCGCAGCAGAACGGCCGGCAGCCGCGCATGAACGGCCAGCCGATTGGCGAGAACGGTCAGGCGTCGCAGCAGAACGGCCGGCCTCCGCGCATGAATGGCAGGTCTCGTGGCGGTGAGTCGGGCCTGAAGGGTCCGTCGCGCCAGAACGGTCAGCCGGATAGCGGCGAGGCTGCTGTGAACGGCCAGCCGCACGGCGGCGAGGCTGCGGTGAACGGTCAGGCGCAACAGCCGAACGGCAACGGCCGGCCGCCGCGCAACGAGTGGCGCGCGAATGGTCGTCCGCAGCAGAACGGCGAGCCGCGCCAGGAGGGTCCGGGAGCGCAGTCGCGCATGAACGGACGGCCTCCGCGCAACAACGGTTCCTTCCAGGGCGGCGACCCGCAGCAGAACGGCGAGCCGCGCCAGACTGGCCGGGGCCCGGGCTCGGGTCCCCGCGAGGCGCGTGGCAACCTGCCCAACAACGGTCCTCGGATGCCCCGTCAGGGCCCGGAGCGCGGCGCGGGACGTTCGTCCCGGGGTTCCGCGCCCCAGGTGAGCTACGTGGGCCGTCCGCCCGCGGCCTCGTCCTCGAACCCCGAGACAGGCTCCTCCTAAGCCATCCGGGGTAAATCTTTGCCTAGGGAGGTAGCATCCACCGCTGCCCTGCAGGAGGGCAGGAGGAGCGGTGGATGAGCCGAAGCGGCAACCACCTCAAAGTGACGGTGCCACAGCGCCGAG
>NZ_RAWF01000388.1:0-5985 GCF_003612075.1 Corallococcus sp. CA041A | reverse complement strand
TTCCTGCTTAGGTCCCGGGCAACAGCGCACACTTCGCGTGTGGCTGCCTTCACCCCAGAGGGGGATGCGTGGGGTGAAGGCAGCCACACGCGAAGTGTGCGCTGTTGCCCGGGACCTAAGCAGGAATGGACGCGGGCCCTCAAGCTGAGAACCTGGATGCAACGGTTGTTCTGGGCATGAAGGCTTGCGCACGAGCCTCTACGCGCTCATGCAATTCACGACGTGCACTTGCGTCCGTGCACAACGTGCGGCACTCCCCGCTTCTGGCGCAAAGCCGACACCGGCCCTTCAGGGCAGGAGGCTCGTCGCGAGGCGGTGGCCATGCTCCCGCGCGCGCTCCATCCAGGAGCTGGCCCGCGGGAGATCCTCGCGGTTCGTAGGCGGGGGTGACCATGGCTCGGAAGCTTCTCACGGCGGCTGAGTGTCGGCTGTGTGTCGATCGCGTCGTACCCATCGAACTGAAGCGGGAGGCCGCGGCGCGCGCCATCGAGGTGAACCCAGAGAACGATCCGGCGCCCGTGCTGGCCCGGGTGAAGCGCGCGGGCTCCTCGTGGCATCCGCTCAAGCTGGCGCTCGAGACGGGCAAACGCTGGAAGCCTGGGCAGACGCTGCGCATCCGGTTCCTCGACGGCAGCCCGACGCAGCGCCGGCGCGTCGTGGAGATGGCGGACCAGTGGATGCAGTTCGCGAACATCCGGTTCGACTGGAAGGGCGGTCCGGGTGCGGAGATCCGCGTCTCGTTTTCGGCCGATGCGGGCTCGTGGTCCGCCGTGGGCACGGACTGCCTCATCACGCGGTACTTCCCGAAGAACGAGCCGACCATGAACTTCGGCTGGCTCGAGGACGACACGGACGACGTCGAGTACCGCCGCGTCGTCGTGCACGAGTTCGGTCACGCGCTCGGCTGCATCCATGAGCACCAGAACCCGAAGGGCGGCATCCAGTGGAACGTGCCCGCGGTCATCGCGGCCTTCAGCGGCCCGCCCAACAACTGGTCCGAGGAGGAGATCCGCTTCAACGTCATCGACAAGTACTCGCTCGATCAGCTCAACGCGACGCGGTTCGACCAGAACTCCATCATGCTCTACGGCTTCCCGAAGGAGCTCATCAAGGGGCCGCCGTCGCTGCTGCGCAGCGGAACGCCGAGCAACACGCGGTTGTCGGCCCGGGACAAGTCCTTCATCCGGAAGATGTACCGGCCCACGAACGGCAAGGCACACCGGGCCGCCGGGCGGTGGACCGCCGTGTCCCAGCACGGCCCGATGATGTAGCGGGTCCGGTGGCTCCGGCGCAGGCCGCCCGGAAACACGGGCGGTCCGCCGCCGCGCATCAGCGCCGGCACAGGAAGATGTCGTCGAAGGCGCCGTCTCCGAGGGGCCGCTTCAGGGGCTCGACGCGGAAGCCGGCCTGGGTGAGCACGCGATCCCAGGTGTCCCGGGTGAAGAGCCCCTCGACGTGCCGGTCGTGGACGGCCTGGACGGTGTCCCCGTCGCGCAGCAGGAACGCGAAGTCGACCTGGTAGGTGCTGTCCTCGGGGTGGGGATCCCACGTCCACATGAGGCCGCGCATCGAGCGGCCTCCGCGGTCCTCCTCCAGCGTCTCCGTGGTGTCCTGGAAGGTCTCCCGCAGGGTGTCCGGCGCGAAGATGGCGGCGCCGCCGGGCCGCGTGTGCTCGAACGCCGTCCGGGCCGCGGCGAGCAGGTCCTCCTCCGTCAGCATGTAGCAGATGGCGTCGTGGACCAGCACCGCGTCGAACGTCCGGCCCAGGCGCAGGGTGCGCATGTCTCCGAGGACGTGCTCGCAGTCCGGGTTCTGCTCGCGGCTGAGCTGCTGCATGCCCGGGGAGAGGTCCGTGAGTGTGCAGGTGAAGCGGCGCTTCAGGTGCAGCGCGGTGTTTCCGGCGCCCGCTCCGAGCTCCAGCAACGTTTGCGGCCGCGGGGAGATGATGTGCTCGAACGCCGACTGGAAGCAGACGGCCTCGTCTTCATGGTCCTCGGGAGGGTCGACCAGGGAGTACCAGGGCACCAGCTCGCTGTAGAGGAGAGGTTGCATGGGACGGGGTTCTAGCACCCACCCGTTCCGTCCCGCCGGGAGCCGGCCGCCGTGGAATGAACCTTCATTCCGCCGCCGCGTCAGGGAACGCGCGGTGGGCCGTCACGCGCTCCTGTTCAGGCGACGGACACCCGGCGAAGGAGCGCATGCGGATGGCGAGGTCCCGGAAGCGGCTCCTCAAGGGGGATGCGGTAGGGCTGGCGAAGCTCGAATGCGCCTTGAGGGGCGAAGACCCCGACATGGTCCCCCACGTGGCCGCCGATAAACTCGCCAGGTACCGTGAGGGGCTGAGACTGCTGGCCCGAATCCTCTCATCGCCGGGAGACCCCACGCTTCGCGAGGCCGCCGTCTACGGATTCGTGTTCGCACACCTTGCTCCAGAGCACCTCGTGCTCCTGCGGCGCATCTACGCGAATCCGCACGAGGCACCGGGCGTCCGCTCACAGGCCGCGGAGGCGCTGGGCTCTCACTACTCGAACTACCGGCACATCTGGCAGCGCCGCTACCGCCGTGTCATCGATTTGCTGGTACGTGGGCTCGATGACCCAGAGCCCGCGATCCGGTTCTGGTCCATCTACGCGCTGGCCGGACACAAGGACCCGAGGATCCGTCCCAAGCTTCAGGCCATCGCGGAGAACGACACCGCGACCGTTCCCGGGATGTGGTCACTCCGGCAGGAGGCGCTCTGGGCCCTCGACTGGGGGACGGACCTCGTCCTTCGCGATCCCCAGTCATTCTGAGCAGGGGCCCGCCCATCTCCCTTCACGCCCAGGGAGACGGGCTGGCCCGGCCCTCCAGGGCGTGATGCCGAGCATCCGGTTCCCAAGGAGGGCCGTCCCCGGTTGGGGGGCGGGTTTCCCTCGGCCGAGGAGGCTCGCCGCGTCCGGCGGATGATTCCGTGCTGGGGCACGGAGTCATCCGCCTGGATGCAACCGGGTGTCTCAAGAGTCCGGCGCGGTACAGGCGATCGCCCGTTCAGGCCACGACTCCGTGCTTGGGGCGCGGAGTCGTCCACTCTGGACTCAACAATGAGCGAGTGGGGCGGCGCCTACTCGCAATTGTATTGGATATACACTTTGGGGGAGGGGACCGCGTTGCAACTCGAGCCGAGCGTCGAGCATGGCTGACCCTCCGGGTTGGCGGAGGCGCACCTTTGAGGCGGGCAGGAACCGTTGCAATACAAAACCCCGCAGAGTTCGTCGCAGAACCCCTCGTTGCCGTTTGTATCCCTGCGCCATGTTCCACCGACGGTGACGCATGCTCCATTGCTGCACGTCTGTCCTGAGGAACAGGTCTGGACCAGGGTGTCGGTGGATCCACACGTGCCGCCGCTGACGCAACCGGTGCCGGTGGTCCTCCGGACGGTATTGCCGCTGCAGTAGGTCGTGCTCGCGGTGGAGCATGTCTGGACAAATGAATCCGAGGAACCACAAGCCCCACCACTGCAGCCGGTGCCCGTGCTCCTGCGGATATCGTTGCCGCTGCAGTAGGTGCTGCTCGCGGTGGAGCACGTCTGGACAAGTTGCTGGGCGGACCCGCAGGAGCCACTGAGGCAGCCGCTGTTGACCGTTCTGTAGACGGTATTGCCGCTGCAGTAGGAGCTGCCGACACCCGTCTGACACGTCTCGACAAGTTGCTGGGCGGACACGCAGGAGCCACTGAGGCAGCCGCTGTTGACCGTTCTGTAGACGGTATTGCCGCTGCAGTAGGAACTGCCGACACCCGTCTGACACGTCTGGACGAAGTTGTCGCTGGAGTCACAGGAGCCACCGCTGCAGCCGGTGCCCGTGCTCCTGCGGACATCGTTGCCACTGCAATAGGTGCTGCTCGAGGTGGAGCACGTCTGGATGAGGGTGTCGCTGGAGCCACAGGAGCCGCCGCTGCAGCCGGTGCCCGTGCTCCTGCGGACGGTGTTGCCACTGCAATAGGTGCTGCTCGAGGTGGAGCACGATTCGATGAGTTGCTGGGTGGACCCGCAGGCGCCGTTGATGCAGCCCTGGTAGACGGTCTGGTAGGCGCCGTTGCCGCTGCAGTAGGCCCCGCTGGTTCCCGTCTGACAGGTCTGGACGGCGGTGTCGGTGGAGGTACAGGCGCCGCCGCTGCACGTTCCGGTGCCGGTGGTTCTGCGGACGACGTCACCGCTGCAGTAGGTGGTGCTCGCGGTGGAGCAGCTCAGGGGCGCGCCACCGCATGAACCGGCGCCATTGCAGACGTCGCCCGTGGTGCAGCTGTCGCTATCATTGCAGCTCGTCCCCGAGGCCTTCGGCACGTAGCTGCACGTCCCGTTGGAGCAGGTGCCCGCCGCCTGGTAGCACTGGCTGGGCGGGCTGTTGCAGCTCAGCGCCGCGCCGCCGCACGTACCGGCTCCGTTGCAGACGTCGCCCGTGGTGCACGCGTTGCCGTCATTGCAGCTCGTCCCCGAGGACTTCGGTGCGTAGCTGCACGTCCCGTTGGAGCAGGTGCCCGCCGCCTGGTGGCACTGGCTGGGCGGGCTGTTGCAGCTCAGCGCCGCGCCGCCGCACGTACCGGCACCGTTGCAGACGTCGCCCGTGGTGCAGCTGTTGCCATCATCGCAGCTCGCCCCCGAAGCCTTCGGGACATAGCTGCACGTCCCGTTGGAGCAGGTGCCCGCCGCCTGGTAGCACTGGCTGGGCGGGCTGTTGCAGCTCAGCGCCGCGCCACCGCACGTGCCCGCGCCGTTGCAGACGTCGCCCGTGGTGCAGCTGTTGCCATCATCGCAGCTCGCCCCCGAAGCCTTCGGGATGTAGCTGCACGTCCCGTTGGAGCAGGTGCCCGCCGACTGGTGGCACTGACTGGGCGGGCTGTTGCAGCTCAGCGCTGCGCCACCGCACGTACCGGCGCCGTTGCACACGTCGCCCGTGGTGCAGGCGTTGCCGTCATCGCAGAGGGTCCCCGCGCTCTTGGGCGGGTAGGTGCACGCGCCGTTGCTATACGTGCCCGGGGAGTCATGGCAGGCGTCCGGAGGCGTCGTGCAGGCCGGCACTCCCGCGCAGACTCCCGCCCCGCTGCACACGTCGTTGAGGGTTCCTCCGTTGCCATCGTCACACGCGGTGCCCGCGGCCTTCGGTGCATAGGTGCACGCACCCTCGCTGCACGTGCCCGCCGCCGCGTAGCACTGCCCGGGCGGGCTGTTGCAACTCACCGGCGTCCCCGCGCACCCTCCGGCCCCGTTGCACGTCTCCTCCACCGTGCACGCGTCTCCGTCATCACAGGCGGCGCCCGAAGCCTTGTACGCGTAGGCGCACGCTCCATCGCCGCCGCACGTCCCGTCCGCCACGTAGCACTGCCCGGGAGGGCTGCTGCAACTGGTGGCGCTCCCCGCGCAAACGCCCGCGCCATTGCACGCGTCCTGCCCGGTGCACGCATCCCCGTCATCGCAACTGGTGCCCGAGGCCTTCGGCGCGTAGCTGCACACCCCGTTGCCGCACGTCCCGGCCGCCTCGTAGCAAGGCCCCGGGGCGCTGTCGCAGCTCACCCCCGCGCACGCGTCATACGCATACGTCTCCGCCGTCTTCAGGCTCGCGCCACTGACGCCGATTCCGCCCACCACCAGCACCTTCCCCCGCCCCTCCAGCGGCACTGCCACGTGCACGTACCGCGCGCCTCCCATCACGGTCGTCACGCTCCACAAACGGGTGTCCGGGGCGTACACCTCCGCGCTGCCCAGCGCGTTCGTCGCCGCGCTGCCGTACATGCCTCCGGCCACCAGCACCTGTCCCGTGCTCAGCGGCACCGCCGTGTGCAACTCGCGCGCGGTGCCCAGCGCACCCGCCGCGCTCCACAGCCCCGTGCTCGGGTCGTATTCCTCCGCCGTCGCCACCAGCCCGGTGCTGCTATTGCGCCCGCCCACCACCAGCACCTTGCCGGAAGGCAGCAGCGTCGCCGTGTGGTTGTGGCGCGCGGTCGACAGGC
>NZ_RAWF01000387.1:0-6100 GCF_003612075.1 Corallococcus sp. CA041A | reverse complement strand
GTATAAGAGACAGTCCCTCCCCGCCTCGCCCAAAAGCCTTGAAGCCGCGAACGCGGCCACACCTTCCGGGTGTGGCCCTCGCGGATCAGGTGGCGAAGCTAGGCACCCACCCCGGGACTGCCAACCGCCTCACCGTGGGAAAAACAGGGGAACTGCCCTCCAGAACGTCCACTGGATGGCACCACCCCCGCCCACCCCGGCGGAAGACTTCAGAATTTCGGAATCCGCAACGTCTTGCTGATCATCGCGCTGCCGCTGACCACGTAGAGCAGCGCCAGCGGGTGCAGTTGGAGCGGGCCCAGGTTCCACACCCCGCCCCACAACGCGTCTCCAATGCGGCCCTGCCAGGTCGCCACCGCCAGCACCATCACCAGCACCAGGCTGGTAGGGATGGGGGTGCCCTCGAAGTACTTCACCTTGCCGGTTCCGTCGGACAGCTCCGCGGACGTGACATTGAAGCGCGCCAGGCGGCTGATGCCACACGCGACGAAGTAGAGCAGCGCCGCCACGTCCAGGTTGCCGCGCAGGCCCACCGCGAACGCCAGCGCCGCGGGCGCCATGCCAAAGGAGATGACGTCCGCCAGCGAGTCCAGGTCCGCGCCCAGCGGCGACTTGCGGAAGCGCCACCGGGCGATGCGGCCGTCCGCCACGTCCATCGCCAGCGCCACCGGCATCAGGCAGAACGCCACCCACAACCAGCGTGGGTTGTTGGTGGCCAGCGACTGCATGGCCGCCAGGATGGCCCCGGCGCCGGAGAAGCCGTTGCCGAGCGTGACGAAGTCCGCCAGCACGAAGGTGCGAATCATGGAGAAGTGGCGGCGCTGGCGGCGCGCCGCGGGCGGCGACGAGGGCTCGGACGTCATGGCTCACATGTAACACACACCGTCTTTCCGGCTTTCCCAAACCCACGACGCAACGCATCCGTCCGTTTCGTCTCCGTGGAAAAGTCAAATCCCAGAAACATTGACCGGCGAATCGCCACCTTCCTAGTCTCCGGGCCGCCATGCCCGAGCACATCCCCGATAATCTTCCTCCTCGCGGTGGGTTCCGTTCTGTCCGGACCCGCCGTCTTTCTTTCTCCCTCATCGCGTCCCTGGCGCTCGCCGCGTTCAGCAGCGGATGTGACGACAAGGAGCCGGTCGACCCGACTCCGACGCCGACCACTCCGAAGTACACGGCGAAGATCAAGCGCACGTCGTACGGCATTCCGCACATCACCGCGGACAACTACGGCAGCCTGGGCTTCGGCCAGGGCTATGCCTTCGCGCAGGACCACGTCTGCACCCTCGCGGATCAGGTCCTCAAGGTGCGCGGCGAGCGCGCGCGCTACCTGGGTCAGGGCGCGGGCAACAAGCACGTGGGCAGCGACCTGGCGTACCTGGCCATGGACCTGATGGGGCGCGCGGAAGCGGCCTTCCCCACCCTGTCCCAGGAAATGCAGGACATGGTCACCGGCTATGTGGCCGGCTACAACAAGTACCTGCAGGACACGCCCCCGGAGGCCCGTCCCACCGAGTGCGCCAACGCGGCCTGGGTCAAGCCCATCACCCCGGTGGACCTGCTGGCGTACAACACGGACCTGACGCTGCTGGCGGGCATCAACGCGCTGGCGCTCACCATCCCGTCCGCCACGCCCCCCACCGTGGGCGCGCAGTCCGTGGACCCGAAGCAGGCCGCGCTGCGCCCGCGGATGCCGTCGCTGGAGGAACTCCAGCGGCTGAAGCTGGCGGACTTCGGCAGCAACGGCTGGGCCCTGGGCGGTGAGCGCACCGACAACGGCAAGGGCATGGTGATGGCCAACCCGCACTTCCCCTGGGAAGGCGAGCTGCGCCTGTGGGAGAGCCAGCTGACCGTGCCGGGCCAGATGAACGTCTACGGCGTGGGCCTCATGGGCGTGCCGGCGGTGCTCATCGGCTTCAATGACAACCTGGCCTGGACGCACACGTTCTCCGCCGGCCAGCGCGCGACCATCTACCAGGTGCAGCTGGTCCCGGGGAAGCCGACCGTCTACAAGTACGGCACCGAAGAGCGCCAGATGACCTCCAAGACCTTCACCATCCTGGTGAAGCTGTCGGAAGGGTCGCTGACGAACTACACGCAGACCGTCTGGTTCAGCCACTACGGCCCGATGATCGCCTTCCCGGACTCGGCCGCCCCGGCGGGCTTCCCCCCCGGCGCGCTGGGCTGGAACAGCCAGACGGCGCTCACGCTGCGTGACGCGAACATCGACAACACCAAGTTCCTGGACCAGTTCCACGGCATGAACAAGGCCAAGACGCTGGCCGAGTTCAAGAGCGTCTACGCCACCGAGCAGGGCCTGCCCTGGGTGAACACCATGTTCGCCGACAAGGACGGCAACGCCTGGTACACGGACGCCACGCCTACGCCCAACCTCACGAAGGACGCGTACACGAAGTGGGCCACCGAGGCGAACACGCCCGCCCTCAACGTCACCTACGGCATCTTCCAGGCCCTGGGCTTCGTGGTGCTCAACGGCAGCGATCCGGCCAATGAGTGGCAGGTGGAGCCGGGCTCGCGCAGCCCCGGCCTCGTGCCCTTCGCCAAGGTGCCGCAGCTGGAGCGCAAGGACTTCGTCTTCAACGCGAACGACAGCTACTGGCTGGCCAACCCCGCCGCGCCGCTCACCGGCTTCTCCCCGCTGCACGGCTTCGAAGGCGTCGCCCAGTCGCCGCGCACGCGCATGAACGCCAAGGTCCTCACGGAGGCCACGGCCACCGGCGCCTCCGGCGCGGACGGCAAGTTCAGCTTCGACGAGCTGAAGACGGCCGTGTTCAGCAACCGCAGCTCCATGGAGGAGCTGCTGCGCGCGGCCGTCGTGGAGCGCTGCACGGGCAAGACGACGGCGACCTACAACGGCACCGCCGTGGACATCAGCCAGGCCTGCGCGCTGCTGGCCGGCTGGAACGGGCGCTACGACCTGGACCAGAAGGGCGCGTTCATCTTCCGCGAGTTCCTGGGCGCGTACACCGGCGCGCAGCTGGTCAACAAGGGGCCGCTGTTCGACGTGGCCTTCGACCCGGCCAACCCCATCGCCACGCCCAACACCCTGACGCCCGCGCCCGCCACGGGTGACGACCCGGTGCTGGTGAAGCTGGCGCAGGCCGTCTTCACCATCAACCGCTCCGGCAACGCGCTGGACAAGACGCTGGGCCAGGTGCAGTTCACCACCCGCTCGGGCACCGCCATCCCCCTGCACGGCGGCATGCACCGCGAGGGCATCACCAACGTGATGTCCTACGGCGCCGCCCGCACCACGGTGTTCGACTTCGCCCAGCCCCACACGGCCACGTACAACGCCAACACCCTGCTGGCGAAGGAGGGCTACCCCATCAACAACGGCAGCTCCTTCATCATGGCGCTCCAGTTCACCGACGCGGGCCCCAACGCCAACGCCGTGCTGACCTACAGCCAGTCCGGCGACCCCAAGTCCCCGCACTACGCGGACCAGACCCTGCGCTACTCCCAGAAGCAGTGGCGCCCCATCCTCTTCACGGACGCGCAGATCAACGGCGACGCGAACCTGGTGGAGACCACCGTCTCCGGCGGGTAACCGCTTCCGCTTGAAGACCTGAAGTCTCTTGAAGGCCCCGGGAGCCACCGTGCTCCCGGGGCCTTCTTGTTTTCATGGGGAATCGCCGTTGAAACTTGTTACATGGAACGGAATAGGCAGACAGGGCGGGCAGCCCTGGCGTCTGGGTTCAGCATCCAACAGCTGACATCCAAGGGGGCCTCCGAGGCGAACACACAGTCCGTGACGCCGTCAGGGCCGAGCCGATGTGTCGTCTCAGCAATGTCAGCCTCCAGGGCTAGTTTCTTGACCGCGGCTGAAGAGCAGGATGTCCCATAGGCCCAGGGAGAAAGCCCGGACGCGTACCGACCGGGACGGCCGCTGGGTCCGACACGAAGGAGTCGCGAACGCCATGGCACTTCCGGTCTACAAGACAGACGTCATCGACAAGGTGTTCTTCCTGCGCTGGGACGCTCCACCGACGCCGGAAGAGATTCAGGCGGTGTTCCAGAAGATGCAGGCCGCCTACCAACAACATCAGCAGCAGCCGCTGGTGCTGGTGACAATCGCGGGAGCGAAGTCCGCGGTCCCCAACAGCGAACAGCGGCGGCACCTGTCCAACATGCTGTCGGACGCGCGGGCGCTGTTCTCCGAAATCCACGTCATCATCGAAGGCAACGAGCTGCAGCACAACCTCCAGCGCGTCATCGTGTCGGGGATGCTCATCGTCACGCGCACGTATGACGACCAATTCATCCGCGTGCACAAGAACGCGGACGGGGCGGCGGGCTTCATCGCCCGGCGGCTGGGCGTGGATGGAACGCAGCTGGTGAACGAAGCGCGGTCGCGCGGCGTGGTGATGTAGTCCCCGGGGGGATTCGGGGGCCCTTCAGAAGGGCCCCCGGCCCCGGAGAGAGAAGCCTTCGCGCGGGCGACCTTTTCAGCCCCTCGCGCCCTGCCCCACCGGGCGGGCCGGACGGGTGGCGCTGACGGAGCCGCGCACGTAGCGGTGGTCGAAGAGGTCCACGTAGAGGTACTCGGGCCAGGACACCATCGCGCGAGCCCCCAGCATCACGCCTCGCATGATTTCACTCACCATCAGCCCCGCGGCGGTGGTGGCGCCAATCACGCACGTGGGCGCGTGGCCCTTTCCCTGGTAGCAGGCATCCATGTACTCCTGGAGCATGTAGCTGCCCAGGTGCGGGATGATCTTGGGCAGGTCGATGCGGCCGTCCGGGAGGATGAAGAGCTCCTCGTAGAGCGGCGCGTCCGGCTGGAAGACGTGCAGCGCGGCGCCAAAGCCCAGCATCAGCCCGGTCATGATGGGGATGCCCATCTCCCGGCACGTCTGGTGGAGCGACTCCTTGGCGCGGGCCCCCGCGATGTCGATGACCTCCACCACGTAGTCCACCGGCGGCAGGCCGCCCAGGCCCTGGAGCACGTGCGCCACGTTGGCGTCGGTGATGCCCTCCTTCAGCTTGTGCACGCGCAGGTCCGGGTGGATGTCCCGGCACATGCGCTCCACCACGTCCACCTTGTGCTGGCCCAGGGTGCTTTCAAAGCAGCCAATCTGCCGGTTGATGTTGTGGCGCTCGTAGACGTCGAAGTCCGCGAGCGTCAGGCAGCCGAAGCCCAGGCGCGTCAGGTCCACCGCGCACTGGCCTCCGGCGCCGCCCACGCCGGCGACGAGCACGTGGGTGCTGGCGAGCTTGTCCATGGTCTGCGGGTGGAGGACGCCCAGGTTGCGCTGGAAACGGGGGTTCACGTTGCTCATGGAAGGGCTCCCTACTTGCGCATGCAGACGTAGAAGTTCTCGCCGTAGTAGTCGTCGCCGTCGGCCACCAGCGCCTCGCTGAAGCCCACCTTCTCCAGCAGCTTCACCGCCTGGTCCGTGTCCAGGAAGGTGACCATCTCGTTGGGGTCCGTGGTGAGCCGCTGGGCGCAGGTGCGGTGGTGGTTCACCGCGCGCTGGAGGCTCTCCGTCCAGCGTCCCTGGGACTCCCATTCCCGGATGGAGTTCTTCAGCACCAGCTCCAGGTCGGGCCGGGGCCGCTTGTTGCTCGTCATGCACAGGACGCCGCCGGGCTTCAGGTGCGTCCAGGCCTCGCGCAGCACGGCCTCCGGGTCCTTCACGTAGAAGAGGACGTTGTTCATCACCACCGCGTCCGCGGCCCCCTCCACCTCCAGGGGAAAGGTCGTCACGTCCCCGGGCAACAGCGTCCAGCGGGCGCGCACCGCCTCCGGCTCCTTCGCGCGGCGGCGCACCGCCAGGGCCAGCATGGCCTGGTTGTTGTCGAAGCCGACGACGCGCTGCCCACGCCGTACCAGGGGCTCGCTCACGAGCCCCGTGCCACACCCCGCGTCGATGACGTAGGAGCGCTCCCGGGTGTCGCGGAGGATCTTCTCGCGCTGCCGCTGGTAGCACGGCAGCTCGGGGATCATTTGATCGTAGCTGTGCGCGAAGTCGTTCCAGATGTTGTCGACGAAGACGGTCTCGGGCATGGGTCCTCCCCCTCCGAGGGGAGTCAGGGTGAGACCCGATGTTGTCTCCCGTCCCACCGCCCCCGGGCC
>NZ_RAWF01000386.1:0-6319 GCF_003612075.1 Corallococcus sp. CA041A | reverse complement strand
AGATGTGGATAAGAGACAGGCCCCACGCCGGTGGCCTGCCACACCTCCACGTTCGACGTGGCGACGGAGAAGTGCGTGGAGGCCGAGGAGCCGGACGGCACGGCCTGCGACCCGGGCAACGCGTGCATCCAGGGCGCCACGTGCACGGCGGGGCGGTGCAAGGGCCCGGAGCGCGTCTGCGACGACGGCAACGCGTGCACCACGGATGTGTGCAACCCGCTGGACGGCTGCACGTCGGTGCCGACGCCGCCGTGTCCGGGGGACGGGAAGTGCCAGGTGGGCGCGTGCGACCCGAAGGTGGGGTGCACGCTGGCGAAGGCGCCGGACGGGACGTTCTGCGGCCCGGAGCGCGGCTGTGACGCGGCGGACGTGTGCCTGGACGGGACGTGCCAGCGCCGCGATCCGCCGGACAACTTCACCTGCGCGCCGGCCAGCCCCTGCCAGGGACCGGGCAAGTGCAAGGGCTCCGTCTGCGAGCGCCCCGCCGCGACGGCGCTGACGCCGGACTGGACCTATGACGCGGCCTCCAACGGGGAAGCGCTGCACGACTTGTTGGTGGGGCCCACGGGGGACGTGACGCTGGTGGGCTTCTTCGTGCCGGCGCTCTTGGACGCGGCGGGCCCGGTGCCGGTGCGCGCGAGCACGTCCGGGCGCCGGTGCATGCTGTGGAACGACCGGCTGTTGTGCATGGACCTGCCGCTGTCCGGGCAGGTGTCGCTGTTGGACAGGGTGACGGGCGCGCCGCGGTGGACGTTCGACCTGACGACGGCGCGGCCGGACTTCACGCAGGGGCTGACGACGGTGTTCATGGCGCGGCTGGGGGTGATGCAGCCGGACCGGTTGGCGGCGCTCTTCGAGGCGTACCCGGCGGGCACGTCGCGGAACACGCTGTGCCGGCAGTACTTCCTGGTGGTGTTGGATGCCTTTGGCGGGATGGTGTCCGCGCAGGCGCTGGAGGATCCGCTGCTCGCGGAGTGCAACCATCCGCACCCGTACGGCGTGGCGTCCGACGCGGCGGGCGATGTGTATGTGGCGTTCGGGCCCACGCAGAACGTGGGGGCGCCGCTGTATCCGGGAGCGCCGACGTTGGTGATGGCGTTCTCGCAGGACGGGGTGCCGCGCTGGCGGAAGACAGAGGCCTTCGCCGCGGGGGAGCTGGCCATCGTGAACGGGCTCCTGCTCAACGAGCGCTCCACGCAGGCGCTGAGCACGCGGGACGGGCAGGCGGTGGGTTCACAGACGTTCCCCCGGGGGCTGGGCCGCGCGCTGGCGACCTCCGCGCACGTGATTCCCTCGCCCTCCGAGGACGACACCGTGGGCGAGTGGACGCTGGAGGGCTACGCGTTGCCGAATCTCACGCCGTCATGGACGCATGGGTTCCAGGGGTGGCCGGGGCCGGTGGCGCCGGAGGTCCGGCTGGCGAGCTGGACGACCTGGCCGGGCCAGCCGCCGGAGACGGTGGTGGTGGGCACGGGCATGAACGCGACGGGGCCGGTGCTGTTCGCGGTGAGCGCGAAGGACGGCAGCGAGGTGTTCCAGTGCCCGGTGTCGAACGCGGCGACGCCCGCGCAGTTCCTGGAGCTGGGGCCGGACAGCCTCGTGATGATGGACGGGGCCACGACGTGCGGCGAGTGCGATCCCCCGTATGCCTATAGCCAATCGCGCTTCCGGCGCTTCCCGATTCCCGGCCTGAAGCCCGCGGAGGAACCCTGGCCCGGAACGTTCGGCGGGCCAGGGCACGACCATCACGAGGACCCGGTGCGCGGGCGCTGAGTCCTCACGGGCTCACGGCGTGAGCGCGGTCCAGTCGCTGTTGGGCACGGCGACCGAGAAGTTGTACGTGCCGTTGGTCCAGCACAGGCCGTAGGGGCCCAGCTGGGTGCTGTTGCTGGTGGTGAGCGCGGGCCAGGCGCTCACGGTGTAGATCTGGATGCCGGAGGCTCGCACGCGCGGGAACGCGGGGCAGCGCTGGGCCACGTCCATCAGGTAGTGCGACTCCCACATCGTCCAGCCCGTGGCGAAGCCGGAGTTGCCGCAGATGGGCGTCAGCTTCTCCTCCCAGAGCCCCAGGGTGAAGTTGTAGAGCAGGCCGTGCGCGCAGCCGCTGCCGTCCTTGTAGGCCTCCGTGAAGTAGCGCTCCTCGCCGTCCAGCACGCGCACGTACTTGCCCTTCCACGTCGCGTCCATGCCCTCGAAGGTCTGCCAGCCCGTGGCGCCGTCGAAGCCGCAGTGGTCCCAGAAGCCGTGCGCGTGCGCCGTCGTCGCCATGCCCGAATAGCGCCAGTGCGCCGTCACCGTCTCCACGCACACGTTGCCCGCCGGCATGTGCGTGGGCGCGTAGATGGTCGTCCCAATTGCGTTGTCCGGGATGACCAGGTCCGTCTGCGCGTCGTTGGCCGCGAAGATGCCCTGGCCCTGCGTCACCCAGAAGCCCCGGTCCCCGGAGCCCGGGAAGATGTCCGGGATGGGAACGCGCGGATGGGGCCGGCTGGCGCGCTCCGGTAGCCGCGCCGCCACGCCCTTCAACACCTCGTTCGCCTGTGGCTGGGTGTTGGGGATCGCCCGGCCGTGCACCGACTCGTCGAAGGGCTCCGGCGCCGCCGTCAGCTCCTGCCCCTCTGGCACCGGCACGCCGTATGGCAGACGGGCGGTCGCGTCCTCCGCCAGCACCGGCGCGCCCACGAGCCCCACCACCACCGTCACGGCCTTCCACGGCGTTCCACGCATGTGTTGTCCCTCTCCAGCTGGAGTTGAGAGGGATTAAAACAGCTTAAACAGTAATAATAGCAATAGCTGATTACCGTAGAGTCAGGTCCAGGATACGTCCCTCGCGCAATGTTCCATCCGCGTCACGCGTGAGGGGCAGGCCCACCGCGATGACGTCCCCGGGCCGGGTGCGCGTGAGCCACCCCAGCCAGGCGCAGAGCGCGGCATCCAGCTGGTCGTGCGTGCACGTTCCTGAGTCCCCGAAGCGCAGGCCGGATGCTTCCAGCAGGGCCTGTCTCCGGGCGCGTCCCTCCGGCGTGGCTTTTGCCCCCAACTTCTCCACAGCCAGCATGCGCCAGGTGGCACCGGGGAAGGCTTCGAGCAGGCGCGCGTGTGACAGCGACGGCGTGTCCAGGTCCAGCATGGGCACCCGGGCATGGGCCCGCAGCGCGGCGAACAGCAGCACGCTGCCGCGCACGAAGCCCGCGAAGGGCGCACCGGGCATGGGCAGCACGTCCGGGGTGCGGCCCGGGGCGCGCAGCTTCCGCTCCGCGTCCCGCACCTTCGCGCCGGGGTTCGCCAACGCCTGCGGCCCGTCCACCACCACCACGTCGCCGGGCCCCACGGCGAAGGCCTCCGCGAGCGCCTCCGGGTCCAGCCCGTGCCCGGTCCGTGCCGAGGGCCAGACGCGCTGGGAGAAGCGCACGCGGCCGTCACCGTCCACGATGGCCTCGTCCACGGGGCGGTGCGCGCGGGCGAAGGGGTCCGTCAGGTCCCAGCCCACGAAGCGGCGCGCGTCCGTCATCGTGTGCCTTCCTGCTGCGGGATTGCGCACCGGACGTTAAGAGGGGCCGCCTTCACTTCCACCCAAGGTGACACGCACATGCACTACCGTCCGCTGGGCCGCACCGGCCTGTTTGTCTCTGAACTGTGTTTCGGCGCCATGACCTTCGGTGGCGAGGGCTACTGGAAGAACATCGGGCAGCAGGGCCAGTCAGAGGCCGACGCGCTGGTGGGCCGGTGCCTGGACGCGGGCATCAACTTCTTCGACACCGCGAACGTGTATTCGTACGGGCAGTCGGAGGAGCTGCTCGGCAAGGCGTTGGCGGAAAAGCGTTCGCAGGTGGTGCTGGCCACCAAGGTGCGCGGCCGCATGGGCCCGGGCCAGAATGAGACGGGCCTGTCCCGCTACCACATCTTCGACTCCGTGCACGCGAGCCTGAAGCGCCTGGGCACGGACCACATCGACCTCTTGCAGATCCACGGCTACGACGTGGCCACGCCGCTGGAGGAGACGCTGCGCGCGCTGGACGACCTCGTGAGCCAGGGCAAGGTGCGCTACCTGGGCGCGTCCAACCTGGCCGCGTGGCAGCTGATGAAGGCGCTGGGCCTGAGCGACCACCGCGGTCTGTCCCGCTTCGAATCGCTCCAGGCCTACTACTCCATCGCCGGCCGCGACCTGGAGCGCGAGCTGGTGCCGCTGATGAAGGACCAGCAGGTGGGCCTGATGGTGTGGAGCCCGCTCGCGGGCGGCTTCCTCTCCGGCAAGTACCGCCGCAACGCCGAAGGCCCCGAGGGCGCCCGCCGCACCACCTTCGACTTCCCGCCCGTGGACCGCGAGCGCGCGTACAACGCCATCGACGTGATGGATGAGGTCGCGAAGGAGACGGACACCACCGTGGCGCGCGTGGCGCTCGCGTGGCTGCTGCACCAGCCGCACGTCACCACCGTCATCCTCGGAGCGAAGACGCAGGCCCAACTCGAGGACAACCTGGCCGCGTCCGAGCTGCGCCTCGGCGCCGAGCAACTCGCGAAGCTGGACGCCGTCTCCAAGCTGCCCCCCGAGTACCCGGGTTGGATGGTGGAGCGTCAGAACGCGGACCGCTTCCCGCCGGCCCGCTGAGCGGTTGCTCGCGGAGTCCCGCGCATGCGGAGTTTTCCATCATCGCTGGATGGACCCGACCTGACGCGTCTCAACGACGCACCGTGTGAGCGCGGTGCTTTCGTATTTACAGTCCGTGGGGGACGGCAGGCGTGGCGGGACGCGGGTTCCCCTGCGAGTCCTGTGGCGAAAGCGACGCTGGGTGTTTGGGATTGGGACGGGTTCCCGATATCTTGGGGACTGCGAAGCGTTCGGTCACTCGAGCGCATTCCATGGGGCCCACGCGCCTGTCCGACGGCACTCCGGTGTGGTCGGCATCCACGTGGAAGGTAGGACGGTCGCCCGGATGACCTTGGAGGTCCGGTGTGCGGCGTCTCTTTTGCTTCGTGGGGGGCCTGTCCGGGCCCCGGGAACTCCCCGGGGCCCGGCTAACCTTTCCCGGTACCGCTGCTAGTTCGAGGCGTCGAGGCGCGAACCGCCGCTGATGTCCACGTTGGCGTTCTGGGGCCGCTTCGACAGGCGGATGATGCTGCCGCCGGAGGCGTCACCGGAGACGCTGGCGGGGGCATCGGCCTCCACGATGGAGCCGCCGCTGGCCTCCACCTTCAGGTCGGTGAGGCCCTGGAGCTTCTGGGCGTGCACCTGCGCGCCGCCACTGGCCTCGGCCTCCAGCTGCGTCGCGCGGCCGGTCAGCGTGATTTCGGAGCCGCCGCTGGCCTCGGCCTCCACCTGCTTGGCGTCCACGCCGCGCACGGTGAGGACGGAGCCGCCGCTGGCCTCGGCGTCGAACTCGCCGGACGCGGTGACGTCCGCGTTCATGTGGCTGCCACCGCTGGCCTCCAGGTGGTCGATGCGGGGCGAGGACACGATGAGCTTCACCTTGCCGTTGAGGCCGCTCCAGCCCTTGCGCTCCACGCGCGTGGTGAGGATGCCGTCCTCCACCTCCAACTGGAGGCGGGAGAGGTTTTCAGGGGAGCCCTCCAGGCGGACGGACTTGGGGCCCACCTTCACCTCCGCGTGCATGCCGTGACCCACGGAGACGCCGTGGAAGTCTTCCACCTGGCGCGTCTCACCGGCGCCCTGGGAGGGCCGGGTCGCGTCCTCCGCGTGGGCGGTGCAGGCGGAGGTGACGAGGCAGCAGGCGGCGAGCAGGGACAGCGAGGACATCCTCATGGGCGGCTCCGGGCGAGGCGCGAGGACGTAGGAACACGTCCCGGCGGAATGCCTCGGGTACGGAGGACCCCAGCGGATGATTGCGTGGCGAGGCGCGAACGTGTCCGACAGCCGGACAGGTTCAGGGATTGTCCAGCATCTCCAGGGGGACCCGGACGGAGGTGACGTCGTCGGGTTTGATCTCCACGAGGAGCCTCAAGGGGCGGCCGGTGCCGTCCATGAGCTTCAGGGTGTGCCTGCCCACCGGGAGGGCGACCTTGTTGAGAGGCGTCTCGCCCAGGGAACGGCCGGCCAGGGACACGCGGGCGGAAGGTTCCGTGACCAGGGTGAGGAAGCCCTGGGGCGCGGCCGCTTCGGTGGCGCCGTCATCCGGGGCAGGGAGGTCGGCATCCGAGTCGTCGACGGGCGCGGCGGTGCGGGACTTGCCGCGGACCGGAGTGGCCGTCGGGTCGCTGGCGTCGCGCTTGCCGGTCTTGCGGACGGGGGTGCGCGTCTTCGCCTTGGGAGCCTGGGCGTCGTCGGTGGCGGTTTCGTTGCTGGGAGGAGGCGGGTCCGAGG
>NZ_RAWF01000385.1:0-6463 GCF_003612075.1 Corallococcus sp. CA041A | reverse complement strand
CAGCGGGTCGAACACCGCCGACCGCAACGCGACCAGCGCCACCACCAGGGGCACCAACGCCAGCGCCACGTGGCTCACCGTGCACACCCACTCGGGGAGGCTGGAAGGGCCCCGCGGGGTGGCCCGCGTCAGCACCAGCAGCGCGGAGCTCACCAGCGCCATGCCCACGCCCACCCAGCGCAGCCTGCGCCCTCGCGGGGACAGCGCTCCCCAGGAGCACACCGCGCTCGTGGACAGCAGCATCGCCAGCAGGGGCGCGCGGCCCATCAGCATCGAGCCCGTGGTGCGCCCCAGCGCCAGGAACACGCCCATCACCGCGAGCGCCATGCCCGCGGACGCCGCGAACACGCCCAACGCCTGCGAACGCCACCCCCGCACGGGCCGCTTCAGGGCCAGCTCCGCGCGCGATGCCGCCAGCGCGCGCTCCATCGCCTTCGGGTCCAGGCGGGGCGGGGTGGACCGCCATGGGTCGGTCGGAGGGCTCATGACACGTCCTCCAGTCCGCCCAGCAACTCACGCAGCTTCTCGTAGCCCCGGTGTGCCCGGAGCCGGGCCGCGCCCGCGCGGATGCCGCGCATCTCGGCGATCTCCTCGAAGGACCAGCCCTCCATCTTGCTCAGCACCACGGCCTCACGCTGCTCCACGGGCAATTGCTGGAGCGCGTCCTCGATGCGCCGGCGCATGGCCGGGTCCCCGTCCGGCGCGGGCACCGACGTGGGCCCGTCCTGCGGCGCGTGCGCGTGCGCGTCCACGTGCTGCTGATGCCGCAGCGCGTCCCGGGCCGCGTTCGCCGCGATGGTGAGCAGCCAGGGGGTGAAGCGGGTGCCCCGCTCGTAGCGGCCCCGGGCGCGGATGACGGAAAGGAAGGTCGTCTGCATGAGGTCCTCCGCCAGCGGTCCGTCCCTCACCATGCGGGAAAGGAAGCCGTGCACACGCCCGGCATGCCGGGCGAACAGCGCCTCGAACGCCGGCTCGTCTCCCTGGCGAAACTGGTCCATGAGCACTTCGTCCGTAACGCCTTCCATCGTCTGGCTCACGGACGGCCCTGCTCGGAAATCGTTTCCAAGGGCGGTCGATTGCCTCCTTGGAGGCTCCAAGGCCTTGAAACGACAAGCGCTGGACGTGACATCGCCGGAGGGCTCGCTTCCAGGACCCGAACGGGTAGTGTCGCGCGCCTTACCGGTTTCAACGCGTTTCCCCAATTCGAGCGTCCATGTCCCCGGCCGAGGTCGTCATCCAGTCCACGCTGTTCGAATCGCTGCTGCGCTGCGTGCGGTTGGACAACGCGTTGCGCGAGCGGATGGCGGCGGCTGGCTATGACCCGGACCGGCCCAGGGCCAGCTATCCGGCGTCGGTGTTCCAGCGCTGCCAGAACCTGGTGCTGCAGGCCGCGTACGCGGGCCGGCCTCGCGAGGAGGCCCTGCGGCAGATGGGCCGGGACCTGGTGCGCGGCTACTTCGAGACGCTGGTGGGCAAGGTCGTGAACGTGGCCCTGAAGGTCGCGGGCCCGGACCGCGCGATGAAGCGGGTGGCGCTGAGCTTCCGCTCCGTGATGGAGCCGGTGGAGATCACCTCCACGGAGCTGGGCCCCAAGGACTGGCGGGTGACCTTCCAGGGCTATCCCTTCCCGGCGGAGGCCGCGGCGGGGTGTTGCGAGGAGGCACTGCGTCAGGCCGGGGCCGCCAATGCCAACGCGGTGCTCGAGTCCGACGACGGACACGGCCGCTTCGAGCTGCACATGCGCTGGTAGGACGTCCCTGTGCACGCCGTAACGGTGATCATCATCCTTCCACCGCGACATGACTGAATGCGCTATGAGGGCCCCATGAAAATCGGCAAGGACAGTGTTGTCGCCATTGACTACAAGCTGCACCTCGGCGACGGGAAGACCGTGGACGAGAGCGAGGCGGGCGAGCCGCTCGTCTACCTGCACGGCTACGAGGAGATCGTCCCCGGCCTGGAGAAGGCGCTGGAGGGCAAGTCCGCGGGCGAGTCGCTGAAGACGGTCGTCTCCGCGGCGGACGGCTACGGCGACTACGATCCGGAAGGCGTCGAGGAGGTCCCCCGGACCGAGTTCCCCGAGGACCTGGAGATCAAGGCCGGCGGCATCCTGAGCGCCACGGATCCGGAGGGCGACGAGGTCGACTTCCTGGTGAAGGAAGTGCGCAAGGACACGGTGCTGGTGGACTTCAACCACCCGTTCGCCGGCAAGGAACTGCACTTCGAGGTCTCCATCAAGGAAGTGCGCGCCGCCACGCCCGAGGAACTCGAGCACGGCCACGCGCACGGCCCCGACGACGACCACGATCACTGACCGGCGGGACCCTTCGGCCGGCCCTTGCCGTGCGTCCGGGCATGCCGCCCGGGCGCCGCGCCTTCGGGCCGCTTGGAGCGTCCATGGTCGGTCTGGGGCGGTCCCGGGTCGCGCTGCTTCGCCGCGAACGCCTCCATCTCCCGCTTGAAGAGGGGGTCCCTGCGCGGCACCTCCGTGCGCGGAAGCTCCTGGCGGATGATGCGCTCGATGTCCTGGAGCGTGCGCCGCTCCACCTCCAGCGCGAACAACGAAGCCCGTCCACTGGCCGCCGCGCGAGCGGTGCGGCCAATGCGGTGCACGTAGTCCTCCGGCCCGTGAGGCACGTCCATGCTGATGACGTGGCCAATGTCATCCACGTCCAGTCCGCGCGCCGCCAGGTCGGTGGCCACGAGGCAGCGGTACTGCCCCCGGCGGAAGCCCTCCAACGCCTGACGTCGCTGGGCCTGTGTGCGGCCCGCGTGCAGGGCGGCGGACTTGTGGCCCGCGGCGGCGAGCAGCTCCTTCATCTTGTCCGCGCGTTGCTGGGTGCGCACGAACACGAGCGCGCTGGCCTGATCCTGTGAGAGCAGCGTGAGGAGCAGGGGCCACTTCTCCTCGGGCTTCACGATGTAGAGGTGCTGTTCGGCGCGAGGCGCGGGCGTGCCGCTGGGCGTCACCTCCACGCGCACGGGCTTGTGCAGGGCGCGCTGTCCGAAGCGCGTCACGTCCGCGCCCAGGGTGGCGGAGAACAGCAGCGTCTGGCGCTGGCGGGGCAGCGCGTGGAGGATCTGGTTGATCTGCGGCAGGAAGCCCATGTCGAGCATCCGGTCCGCTTCATCCAGCACCAGGGTCTGGATGCGCGACAGGTTCACGGCCTTCACGCCCAGCAGGTCCACGAGCCGGCCCGGCGTGGCCACGATGAGGGTGGGACGTGAATTCAGCGCATCCACCTGCGCGTTCATGTCCTCGCCGCCGACGATGAGGACGGGCATGACGCCCAGGGGCTCGCCGAAGAAGCGGGCCTGCTCCTCCACCTGCTGCGCCAGCTCGCGCGTGGGGGTGAGGATGAGGCCCCGGGTGCCCTTCTCGCCCGCGAAGCGCTCAATCATGGGGAGCAGGTAGGCGGCCGTCTTGCCGGTGCCGGTGGCCGCGCAGCCGATGACGTCACGGCCGGACAGCGCGGGCGGGATGGCCTGCGCCTGGATGGGCGTGGGAGTACCGAAGCGGGCACGCTTCACGGCGCCCAGCGTTTCGGGGGACAGGCCCAGGGACTTGAAGGAAGCAGTCATGCCCCACGCCTCCCACGTCCGGGCCGGAGAGGGAAGGGGGATTGAGGGGGAGGGCGCCCCGGGCCATGTAAGCCCAGGGCGCGCCAGGGGCTGTTTCAGCCCGCGTTCAGCGCCGCGCCGTGGTGGCGCAGGTGGTCTTCCATGAACGTGGAGACGAAGTAGTAGCCGTGGTCGTACCCCTCCTGCATGCGCAGGGTGAGGGGCTGGCCCGCCGCCTCGCAGGCTTCCTTGAGGAAGTGCGGGTGCAGCTGGTCCGGCAGGAACTTGTCCTTCGTCCCCTGGTCCACGAGCAGCGCCGGCACGCGCCGGCCGGCCTTCAAGAGCTCCGTGGCGTCGTACTCGCGCCACGTCTGCTCATCCGGCCCCAGGTATCCGCCAAAGGCCTTCTTGCCCCAGGGGCTGCGGATGGGAGCGCCAATGGGAGCGAACGCGGACACGGACTTGTACCGGCCCGGGTTCCGGAGCGCCGTCACCAGCGCGCCGTGCCCGCCCATGGAGTGCCCGAAGATGCCCTCGCGGTCCATGCGCGCGGGGAAGTGCGCGCCGATGATGCCGGGCAGCTCCTGGGTGATGTACGTGCCCATGCGGTAGCGCGCCTTCCACGGCTCCTGGGTGGCGTCCAGGTAGAAGCCCGCGCCGGTGCCGAAGTCCCAGTCCGCGTCCTCGCCCGGGATGCCCACGCCGCGAGGACTGGTGTCCGGCGCCACGAGCATCAGCCCCAGCTCCGCCGCCACGCGCTGCGCGCCGCCCTTGGTGACGAAGGTCTCCTCCGTGCAGGTGAGGCCCGCCAGGTAGTACAGCACGGGCACCTTGCCGTGCTTCGCCTGGGGCGGGGTGAAGACGCTGAAGCGCATCTCACCGCCGCAGGCCTCGGACGGGTGCTTCCAGAAGGACTGCGTCCCCCCGAAGCACGCGTGCTCGCTGACGAGCGTGGGCGTCACGGCGCTCATCCGTACTTCACCACGCTGCGGATGGACTTGCCCTCGTGCATCAGGTCGAAGCCGTGGTTGATCTCCTCCAGCTTCAGCGTGTGCGTGATCAGCGGGTCGACCTGGATCTTCCCGTCCATGTACCAGTCGACGATCTTCGGCACGTCCGTGCGGCCGCGGGCGCCGCCGAACGCGCTGCCCTTCCACACGCGGCCGGTGACGAGCTGGAACGGGCGGGTGCTGATCTCCTGCCCCGCGCCCGCCACGCCGATGATGATGCTCTCGCCCCAGCCGCGGTGGCAGCACTCCAGGGCCTGGCGCATCGTCTTCACGTTGCCGATGCACTCGAAGCTGTAGTCCGCGCCGCCGCCGGTGAGGTTCACCAGGTAGGGGACGAGGTCGCCTTCCACTTCCTTCGGGTTCACGAAGTGCGTCATCCCGAACTTCTCCGCGATCTCCTTGCGAGCGGGGTTCAGGTCCACGCCGACGATCATGTCCGCGCCCACCATCCGCGCGGCCTGCACGACGTTCAGGCCGATGCCGCCCAGGCCGAAGACGACGACCTTCGCGCCGGCCTCCACCTTCGCGGTGTAGACGACGGCGCCCACGCCGGTGGTGACGCCGCAGCCGATGTAGCAGACCTTGTCGAAGGGGGCGTCCTCGCGGATCTTCGCCACCGCGATCTCCGGCAGCACCGTGAAGTTCGCGAACGTGGAGCAGCCCATGTAGTGGTGGATGGCCTGCTTGCCCAGGCGGAAGCGGCTGGTGCCATCCGGCATCAGGCCCTTGCCCTGCGTGGCGCGGATGGCCGTGCACAGGTTCGTCTTCTGGGACAGGCACGACTTACAGCCGCGGCACTCCGGCGTGTAGAGCGGGATGACGTGGTCGCCCTTCTTCACGCTGGTGACGCCCGGGCCCACGTCCACGACGATACCCGCGCCCTCGTGGCCGAAGATGGCGGGGAACAGACCCTCCGGGTCCGCGCCAGAGCGGGTGAACTCGTCGGTGTGGCACAGGCCGGTGGCCTTCAGCTCGATCAGCACCTCGCCCGCCTTGGGGCCCTCCAGGTGCACGGTTTCGATGCTCAGGGGCTTGCCGGCCTCGAAGGCGACGGCGGCGCGGACGTCCATGGTGGGGCTCCTGTGAGTGGGGAACGAAGACTCCCCACCATAGAGGCCACGCACCGCGTCGTCCGTGAAAAGAAGCGGCCCGGCCCATCAGGGCCCGCTTCTAGACGGAGATCAGGCCCTTGCGGATGCCTTCGGTGACGGCCTCCACCCGGTTCGTCACTTCGAGTTTCCGGTAGATGTGCTCCAGGTGCGTGCGGATGGTCGCCTTGGAGAGCGACAGCAGCCGGGCCGCCTCGCTGTTGGACACGCCCTTGGCGATGAGCTGGAGGATCTCCCGCTCGCGGTCCGACAGCGGCTTGAGCAACGGCTCCTGCGCGGATGCCGGAGCCGCGGGCTCCGAGGCGGACGGCGCCACGGCCAGGGGCTCCGTGGGCACGGGCGCGGTGTCCGGCTCCACGCGGAAGTGGCGCAGCAGGCGCCGCGCGAGGTTCGGCTGGATGACCGTGCCGCCCGCGCGCACCTCCTTGATGGCCTCCACGATCTTGTCCACCGTGGCGCCCTTGAGCAGGTAGCCGGACGCGCCTGCCTTCACGGCTTCGAGGACTTTGTCCTCCTCGTCGAAGATGGTGAAGATCAGGATCTCCACCTTCGGGAAGCGCGCCTTCACCTCGCGAGTGACGTCGATGCCGCTCATGCGCGGCAGCCCCAGGTCCAGCAGCAGCACGTCCGGCTGCTCGCGCTCCACCTCCACCAGCGCGGCCTCACCGGACAACGCGGTGCCCACGATGTCGATGTCCGGGTGGCCTTCGAAGAGGCGCAGCTGGTTCTTCAAGATCTTGGTCTGGTCCTCCACGACGAACACGCGGATGGGGAGGGCGGGGG
>NZ_RAWF01000384.1:0-6517 GCF_003612075.1 Corallococcus sp. CA041A | reverse complement strand
TCACGTACGAGGTCGCAAGCGAGCCGAAGCCGCGTGGTTGCTCGCACTCGTCGCCCACAACCTCCTGCTCGCCATAGCGCAAGGCTGGTTCGACGAGTCGGAAGGCTCATTTCTTCTCACGCCCTGAGCGTCACCCCTGGGGGCGGCACCGCCCGCCCCCACCACGCACAAAAAAGAGGGGCCCCGGTCACCCGAGGCCCCTCTCTTCATTTCAAGACCGGGACGAAGACTACTTCTTGTCCGTGGCCGTCGGGGCCGCCGCCGCGTCCGGCTTCTTCGTGGTCTCCAGGTCCAGGGTGATGGTCACCTCGTCACCCACCGCCACGCCGCCAGCCTCCAGCGCCTTGTTCCAGGTCAGGCCGAAGTCGCTGCGCTTGATCTTCGTGGTCGCCACGGCGCCGCGGCGCACGTTGCCCCAGGCGTCCTTCGTCTCCGCCGTCGGGCCTTCCACGGCCAGCGTCACGGGCTTGGTCACGCCGTGCATCGTCAGGTCGCCCGTGACGTTCAGCTTGTCCTTGCCGGCCTTCGCCACCTTCGTGGACTTGAAGGTGATGGTGGGGAACTTCGCCGTGTCGAAGAAGTCAGGGCTCTTCAGGTGCTCGTCGCGCTTGGGCTCGTTGGTGTTGATGGTGGTCGCGTCGAGGGTCGCCTCGATGGTGGACTTGGTGATGTCCTTGTCATCCAGGTTGACGTTGCCCTTCACGTTGCTGAACGTGCCACGCACGTTGGACACCATCATGTGCTTCACGGCGAACTGCGCGCTGGAGTGCGACGAGTCGATCTCCCACGCGGACGCGAAGGCAAACGAGGGGGCGGCGACGGCGACCAGCGTGATGACGGACTTGAGCGACATCTTCATGGTGTGGACTCCTTGAGGTTGCGGACTGCGAGGTTCAGGCGCGCAGCGCGAAGCTGCGCATGGACAAGGTTCCGTGATGGAAGCCCTCGAACACCGGGGTGATGCGGTCCTCGGGGAGGGCAGCTCCGAGGACGAAATAAATGGGCAACCAATGCTCGGCAGATGGATGCGCAACCCGCGCATTCGGTGCATCCATCCATGACTGAAGCCCAAGGAAGTCACGTGCGGCAAGTTTTCCGGCGACCCACGCGTCGAACTCGGCGGCCCATGGTTCAACGGACGCCAGCTTGGATCTGAAATTCACCCGGCGCAGGTTGTGCACCACTCCGCCGCTGCCCATGAGCAGCACGCCCTCCGAGCGCAAAGGACGCAGCGCCTCGCCCATGCGCGCCACCTGCGCGGGCGTCGCGTCCGCCGGCAGCGCCACCTGCAACACGGGCACGCGCGCCTCCGGGAACGCATGCCGCAGAGGCACCCAGACGCCGTGATCCAGACCGCGCTCGCCATCCGCCACCGCGGGCACACCCGCCGCGGCCAGTCGCGCCACCACGTCCTCGGCCAGCGCAGGGGCGCCGGGCGGTGCGTAGCGCAGCCGGTACATCTCCTCCGGGAAGCCGTAGAAGTCGTAGACGAGCGGCGGAGCGGCCATCGCAGTGACGTGCACGCGCGCGTCCGTCTCCCAGTGCGCGGACACCACCACCAGCGCCTTCACCGCGCCCACGCCATCCCCAAAGCGCTTGAGCGCCTGGGGATATTCGTCCGCGTCCAGCGCCGTCATCGGCGAGCCGTGCGAGACGAACAGCGCCGGCGCCACCTGCCGGACGACCGAGGGCCCAGGCCCCATCACTCCCGCCACCCCGGCGGCCGCCACGCCCTGCAGCACCTCGCGTCTGTCCACCCCGGTAGGCATCGTGGCGGCTTGTACTGCAACACCAGGACCAACGCAGCCGACACGACAACCACTGATAATTGCTCGACATCCCATTCCAGCGCTGTGAAACGACTCTCAGATTGATAGAGATGCACCTCAGACTGAAACACCTGGGAGAGACGTCGTGGCGGGTCTGGAAGGTTTGGACTTGAAGGAGCTCCTGGCGCTCGAGCCGAAGGGCGGAGTCATCCGCTTCGCCGGGCAGCGGGCGCTGTTGATGGATCCGGTGGCGCTGGGCCTCCTGCGCAAGGAGCTCATCGGGATGCTGGGGATGACGGCCGCGCGCGGCATCTTCACGCGGCTGGGCTACGCGCACGGCTGGCGCACGGCGGAGGCGATGAAGACCGCGGTGCCGTGGACGGATGAAGCGGAGTGGCGCCGCTCGGGTGGCCGGCTGCACACGCTGATGGGCCAGGTGCGCGTGGAGCGCATCGAGCGCACGGACAAGGACGGACCGGAGCCCTTCGCGGAAGCGCAGTGGAGCGACTCCTATGAGGCCGAGCAGCACCTGCTCCACCTGGGCCAGGCCGAGGAGCCCGTGTGCTGGAGCCTCACCGGCTTCGCGTCCGGCTACCTGAGCTACTGCAACAACAAGCCCATCTACTGCGCGGAACTCAAGTGCGTGGGCAAGGGCGACGCGTTCTGCCACATCGTGGGCCGCCCGGAGGCGGAGTGGAGCGCCGAGTGCACGGAGTTCCTGCGCTTCTATGAAACGCAGTGCATGGAGGGCGTGCTCGGGCAGGTGACGGAGGCGCTGCGGCAGGCGGAGCGCAAGCTGCGCGCGAAGCGTCAGTCGCTGGCGCGCGTGTCCGGCGTGACGGAGGACCCGACGGGCATGGTGGCGCGCTCGGAGGCCATGCAGCGCGTGCTCAACCTGGCGCGCAGGTCCGCCAAGGTGGACACCACGGTGCTCGTCACCGGCGAGAGCGGCGTGGGCAAGGAGAGAATCGCCCGGCTCATCCACGACGAGTCCGGCCGCGCGCACAAGGCCTTCATCGCCGTGAACTGCGCCGCGGTGACGGAGAGCCTCCTGGAGAGCGAGCTGTTCGGCCACGCGAAGGGCGCCTTCACCGGCGCCACGCACGACCGGCCCGGCCTCTTCGAAGCGGCGCACGGCGGCACCCTCTTCCTGGATGAAGTGGGCGAGGTGCCTCCCGCCATGCAGGCCAAGCTCCTGCGCGCCCTCCAGGAGCGCGAGGTGCGCCGCGTGGGGGAGAACACCAGCCGCAAGGTGGACGTGCGCGTGGTGGCCGCCACCAACCGCGAGCTGGCCGAGGAGGTCCGCCTGGGCCGCTTCCGCCAGGACCTCTTCTACCGGCTGCGCGTCATCGAGCTGCGCATCCCGCCCCTGCGCGAACGCCGTGAGGACATCCTCCCCCTGGCGCGGCTGCTGCTGGCGGAGACCGGCGAGAGGCTGGGCCGCCGCGTGAATGGCCTGGCCCCGGACGCGGCGGATCAACTGCTGCGCTACACCTGGCCGGGCAACGTGCGCGAGCTGGGCAACGCCGTCGAGCGCGCGGTGGCGCTGAGCGAAGGCCCGCGAATGGAGCGCGACGACTTGCCGGAAGAGGTGCGCGCCGCGCCGCCCAGCCTGGTCCCCACCGGCAACCCGCGCCGGCTGGAGGACATGGAGAAGGAATACATCCTCGCGGTGCTGGCGCAGAACGGCGGCAACCGCTCACGCACCGCGGAGCAGTTGGACATCGGCGTGGCCACGCTCTACCGGAAGCTCAAGCAGTACGGCCACCCGGAGGCCGCGCACTGAAGGCGCGCGGCCTTCAGGCCTTCAGTTGAGGAACTGGTCGCGGTCCGACGGGCGGTCGCGGTCCACCACGCGCAGGTGCTTGGAGCGGTCGCGCAGCTGCCGCTGCAGGCGCCAGTGCTGCAACTGGAGCATCAGCCGCTTGGGGCTCGCGCCGCGCACGTACACGAACACCAGCACCAGGCCGAAGATCTCCGGCGCCACCGCGCGCCAGGAGCCCGCGGTCAGCATGTTCAGCACCGTGAAGCCCGCGCCAATGGCCGCGAACCAGTTGCCCGTCAGCGGGATGCCCCAGAAGTTCGCCTGCCCCTTGCCGATGACGAGCCCGTACGCCACCCACATCACCGCCGTCATCACGGAGCCGCCCGCGTAGACGCTCATGGGCATCACCAGGGCCAGCGCCGTGGTGATGAGGCCCGCGACGAACGGGATGCCCACCGCGACCAGCAAGAGCCGCTTGCCGCCCCAGGTGGACTCCAGGAAGCCACCGATGGACCAGATGATGAGGCCGCCGAAGAGGATGCCCAGCGGGCCCGTGGCCACGAAGGCGTAGGTGACCAGCTCCCAGACGCGGAAGCGCAGAATCACGTCCGCCGGGTTGAGCAGCAGCAGCCCGCCCTGTCCGCGTGAGGTCGCCAGGAACAGGGCGGAGATGCCCACGAACGCGATGGCAAGCTTGGCGGCCATCGAATCCAGGCTCGGGAACATGTCGCCGAAACCGCCGCCGCCTCGATTGAAGCCCCGCATGGGTCGCATAGAGGCCCAAAGGTGGTGGAACCCCGCCCGGTCCGCAACCCCAAATCCAGAAACGATGAAGGGCGCCCCACCCTGGTGTCACCAGGGAGAAGCGCCCTCGCATCCCACGCCTTCGCTGTACCTGCCGGGCCGCTAGACCTTGTGGCGGTAGAAGAGCGTGATGGTCAGACAGTGAAACTCCTTGTCCGAGGACTGCGTGACGATCTTGTCCACGATCTCCACGGCGGAGTTCTCCTTCAGCCACTTGGTGATGTTCTCACCCATGTTCTCGCGATCGCGCGCGAGCGTGGTGGAGAACACCTTGACTCCCGTGAAGCTGATAACGGCCATTCCACCCTCGTGTCACCAGAGATTACAAATGTTTACCCCGAGTCGGGGGCGCCATCAAGAAACGGGCCCGACAATCCGGCCTGGGAGCCGCCTCCCCCCTCGGGGAGTCCATCGGGGAGGGGGGCCCGCCCTCCGTCCACCCGCCGACAGTGCGGCAGGGAGCGTGGGCGCATGGCCCCGGCTTTCAGCGACCGGCGGCGGCGCGCCGGGCCTGACAGGTGACTTCATCCTTGCAGGCGGGACCGATGCCCTCCGGGTGGGCCGTCAGGGGCGTCTTGTCGCTCTCCTCCACACCGCACACCACGCAACGGCGCTTGCGGTTGCGGCGCTCGGCACGGCGCTGCTCGGCGATGGCCTTGGCCCGCTCGCGGGCCGTCTTCGCGTCCACCTCGTTGCTCATCTCACCACGTCCCGTCCGGATGTCGTCTGCCCCGTACCCCGTCGCCACGTGCGCTCCTAGAGCGCCTCGACCAGCACCGCGATGCCCTGGCCGCCACCGATGCAGGCGGACCCGATACCATAGCGGGCGCCCCGGCGCTTCAGCTCGTACGCCAGCGTCATGGTGATGCGGGCCCCGGAGGCGCCCAGCGGGTGGCCCACGGCGATGGCGCCGCCGTTGACGTTGGTGGCGTCGCGTGGCAGGCCCAGCTCCTTCTCCACCGCCAGGTACTGGGGCGCGAAGGCCTCGTTGACCTCGAAGAGGTCCACGTCCGACAGCTTCGCGTCCGCGCGCTGGAGCAGGTTGCGGATGGCCGGCGCGGGGCCAATGCCCATGATTTTCGGGTCGCAGCCGGACACGCCCCAGTTGACGAGCCGCGCCACGGGCTTGAGGCCGTGCTTCTCCACGAACCCGCGCGTGGCCATCACCATGGAGCCCGCGCCGTCGCAGATGCCGCTGGCCGCGCCCGCGTGCACCACGCCGTCCTTCTTGAACACCTTGGGCAGCTTGCGCAGCCCCTCCACCGTGGTCTCCGGACGGTTGTGCTCGTCCTTGGAAACCACCGTGTCGCCCTTCTTGCCCTTGAGCGTCACCGGCGCGATTTCATCCGCCAGCCGGCCCGCCTCCTGCGCCGCGGCGAAGCGCTTCTGGGTGAGGACGGCGTACTGGTCCACGTCGTCCTGCGTGAGGCCGTAGTCCACCGCCAGCTGCTCGGCGGTGAGCGCCATGGCCTGGCCGGTGTAGCTGTCCGTGAGGGCCGTCCAGAGCATGTCCTCCAGGCCGCCCTTGCCCAGGGGGATGCCCCAGCGCGCGCCGCGGATGACGTGGGGCGCCTGGCTCATGGACTCCGTGCCGCCCGCGAGGACGGCCTCCGCGCCGCCCGTCAGCATCATCTCCGCGGCCGTGACGAAGGCCTGGAAGCCGGAGCCGCACAGCCGGTTGACGCCCAGCGCGGGCACCGGCACCGGCACGCCCGTGCGCAGGCCCACGTGGCGCGGCAGGTAGATGGCGTCCGAGCTCGTCTGGACGACGTTGCCGTAGACGACATGCTCGATGAGCTCCGGGGAGACGCCCGCCTGGGCCAGGGCCGCCTTCGCGGACTCCACGGCCAGGTCGGTGGCGCTCAGGTCCTTGAGGCTGCCGCCGTAGGTACCGAACGGGGTGCGCTTGCCGGACAGGAAGTAGATTTCCTCGTTCTTGGACACGCTCTTCATGGTGCTCGTCTCCCTACTCTTCCGGGGCGCGCGGTGCACGCACGACGTGACGCGGAAAAAGCGTCCAGGGGGCCGTCAGCCCGCGCGCCGTCCCAGGAAGGCGCTGGCGACGATGGCAAGCGCGATGGCCGTCCACAACAGGCCCTGGAGGTTCTGGCGGCGGATTTCCTTGCGCCCCAGGCCCTGGTACCAGGCCCTGGCCGCCTGGACCCGCCCCTCCCAGGTG
>NZ_RAWF01000383.1:0-6727 GCF_003612075.1 Corallococcus sp. CA041A | reverse complement strand
AGATGTTTATAAGAGACAGGAGATGTACGGCTCCGCCGCCCGCATCTGCCGGGCCGTCTCGCCCAGCTCACTGCCCGGCGCGTCCGCCTGCCTCCGAGGCTCCTGGTCTGCCATGCGGACGCCTCACCAAACCCCGGGAAAGTCTTGGGTTTCCTTCACCAACCCCGACCCCGCCCATACACGCGCGGGCGCCGCTTAGCACCGAATGAGCGGCGCGTGCAACCGGTACGGGGGCGCGGGGCACCCCACCGCCAGCAGCGGTTGCGGCACCCGCAAGCGCAGCTACCACGGCGCCGGGGCCGGAGGGGTGGTTTCTCCTCTATAGGAGGGGCTCAAAGGAGCAGGCGGCCCTGGGGGCGCCCGGTGGATCAGCGGCGGCAGGGGGTCGCCGGAGCATGGGGGAGGTGACGGGCGGCCGGGCGGAGCGCCCTCCGTCTCTCAGCACCGGGACTCCGTCATCGCCAGCTTGGCAGGGGTCACGTTGGCCGTTCATGCCCAAGGAGTCACGCATGCCGAAGCCGCTCGAGCTCACCTCGCCGAAGTTCAAGGACGGGATGCCCATCCCCATCGCCTACACCGGCGAGGGCGACGACAAGGCGCCCCCCCTGCACTGGGAGAACCTCCCCGCCGGGGCCAAGAGCCTGGCGCTCATTGTGGAGGACCCGGACGCGCCGGACCCGGCGAACCCCCAGCGCACCTTCTGCCACTGGGTCCTTTATAACCTCCCGATCAACGCCCAGAACATCCCGGACGGGGCGACCCTGGACGTGCTGCCGGACGGGGTGCGGCTTGGGCGCAACGACTTCAACCGGCAGGACTACGGTGGCCCCATGCCGCCCATCGGCAGCCACCGGTACTTCTTCAAGCTGTACGCCCTGGACACGGTGCTGCCGGACCTGAACCAGCCCAACCGCACGCAGCTGCTCAAGGCGATGGAGGGTCACATCGTGGGGGAGACCCAGCTCATGGGCACCTACGAGAAGACGCACCACCGCAAGCATTGAGGCGCACGGGGCACCTCAAGGTGACGGCAGCTCGCGCAGCATCACGGCGGGCAGGTGGGGCACCTTGAGGTACTCCACGCGCGTGGGCTTCGGCTCCACCAGGGGCCAGCCCGGCGCGTCCAGCGCGGCGAGCAGCGTGAGCACCGGGTAGTCGAAGGACTCCACGAACGGGCCTGACGCCGGCATGGGGGCAAGACCCCACGCGAGCGACAGGCGCAGCCGTTCGCACCGCGCCAGCTGTGGCACGTAGGCGGGCAGACGCTGGAGGAGCTTCGCGTGCGGGGCGTGCTCGCCCGCTTCCAGGAAGCGGCAGTACGCGATGGCCTCCTCGCGGTTGAGCACTTCAGGCAGCACGTCCTGGAGGAAGCGCGCTCGCAGCGGGCCCAGCTCTGGCCGCTTCGCTTCGTCCACCCAGGCGAGCTGTTCGCGCACGCGCTCGGTGCGGTGGAAGTCCATCATCCTGCCGGCGCGCTCCACCACCACCGGATCCACCCGTTGGAGTGCCTCCACCTCCAACGACGTCAGGTCCAGCGGGGCCAGGGCCTTGGGTGCATCGCCGCGCCACGCTTCACGGAAGCGGGGATCCACGTGCAGCCGCGCCAGGACTTCCAACGTTCGTGGGTAGCTCATCTCAAGCCGCGCTCGCGCCGCAGCGCTGGAGGATGGCGCGCGCGCGGGCCAGCTCCTCCACCAACTGCGCGAAGGGAGGAAAGCCGCTGTCCATCTCGAAGTTCACGCCGCGCACCGGACTGCGTGGCGCCACGTATTCCAACAGGCGCCACACCTCCTCCGGCGACGGCGCGGAGTGGCTGTCCAATCTCAACCCCTCCATCGTCACACCGCCCGCCAGGTGCACCTGCACCACGCGCTCCAATGGCAGCCGGTCCAGGAAGGCATACGGGTCGAACCCGTGGTTGACCGCGTTGCAATACAGGTTGTGCAAGTCCAACAACAGTCCGCAGTCCGCGCCCTCCACCACGCGGCGCAGGAACTCCGCTTCATCCAACGTGTTGAGCGGCGTGTGGAAGAGATACGCGATGTTCTCCACCACGAAGGGCACGTCCAGGTCCGCCCGCGCCGCCTTCACGTTGCGCACGCACGTGGCCACCGCCTCCTCCGTCAGCGGCACCGGCGTCAGCGCGCGCAGGGGCAGGTTCCCCACGCGCGTGAAGCACAGGTGGTCTCCGTGCCAGACGCTCCGGGTGAGCTGGCGGACGCGCTTCAAGCCGTCGCGGTAGCCGGGCGCGTCCACGCCGTCCGAGCCCACCGACAGCTCCAGGCTGTGGCCCACAATGGGATAGCGCTTCGCGAGCAACTCCAGCCGCCGCTCCGAGTCCGGCGTGAGCGGCAGGAAGTGCTCGGGCGTCACCTCCAGCCAGTCCACGCCGGGGTTGCCACGCGCCAGGTGCGGATTGAGGTCCCAGCGGTAGCTGAGCCCCACGCCCAGGAAGGGAAGGCCCATGGCTTCAGGCCTTGCGCCGCGCCATCACCTGGAAGTGCTGCCCCAGGACGGCGAAGCCCTCGTGCGCCAGCTTCTCCTGCAACGCCAATATCTCCTCGCGCGCGGCCCACGCGTCCCACGGCTTCTCCGCGGTTCCGCCCTGCGCGGCCGCCATCGCCTTGAGCATGTCGAAGAACATCACCGGCTTGCCGAAAATCTCGAGCAGCTCCGCGCCCGCGTCCGCCACCGCGCGCTCCAGCTCGCGCACCGTGAAGGCGTGCACCGGCAGGCCATACGGGCACGTCGTGCGGCCGTCGTGGAGCGTGCGGAAGGCCTCCTGCGGCTTGCCCAGCTTCAGGTAGCCGGAGAAGGCCTCGTAGCGGTTGTCCACGCCCAGCACCACCGGCGCGCCCGGCTTCGCCACGCGCACCAACTCCTTCACCGCGCGCGGGTACGCGTCCAGGCAGTACGACACCGGGTCCCCTTCGCAGAAGACCAGGTCGAAGGCCGCGTCCGGCAGCTCCAGCGCCGCGACGTTCCCCTCCACGAAGGCCACGCGGTCCAGCAGCCCCTTCGCGGTGAACTGCGCCCTGGCGCCGTCCAGCATGCCCGGAGAGATGTCCAGCACGGTGACGTGGTGCCCGGCTTGCGCGAAGCGCGTGCCGAACTTGCCGCCCCCGCCGCCCGCGTCCAACACGCGCCAGGTCGTGCCGTCCTTCGGCAGCAGCGCCTCCACCGGCTTCCAGGTGAGGTGCTCGTACGTCAGCCAGAACAGCTTGATGGCCGTGGCGTCCGGCGTGCCCTGGTCGTACTTCGGGGACACCTCGTCGTAGCGGCGCTTGAGGCTCTGCGGGTCGGCGGAGGTCATGCGAATGGCCCTTGGGACAGGTCAGTAGTTGAAGGAGATTTTCGAGAGGATCCGCCGCTCCTGGGAGCCGCCGAAGGGCTGATCCGTGTAGACGAGGAAGATGTCGCTCCACTGGCGGTAGTGCCACCCCACCATCGCGTCCAGGAACGTGCCCTTCACGGAGTTGTAGTCCGCCAGCTCGTACACGCCGCCCTTCTGCAACGTCAGGCGCGCGTAGAGGTCCGGGCTGAAGTGGTAGCGCAGCTGCGCGTAGCCGGAGAAGCTGTAGCCGTCCCCGGACGTGCCGTAGAGGTCGCTGTTCGTGGGCACATTGAAGTTGCGCGTGTAGAAGCCGCTGAAGCGCGCGACGATGTGCGGCCCCACCTTCATGTTCACCGCGCCGTTGAAGCCGCGAATCTCTCCGCCCAGGAAGCGGCCGGCGACGGCCGTCAGCGTGTAGCTCTGCCAGTCGTGCGGGAACAGGGTGAAGCCAAACGTGCCCAGCCGGTCCCGGAAGCCCAGGTTGTCGTCGTAGATGCCCTCCAGGTAGAGCGCGAAGTCGTGGTGCAGGTAGGGCTGCACGTTGAGGCGGTTGCGCCAGCGCGTGCGCTCGCCCTCGTGGTTGCGGCGCCACAGCGAGTCCCACGTCATGTCCAGCCGGGGCAGGAAGCGCCACCCGGGGAACGGGTTCAGGAACAGGCGCGAGTTGTAGCCCTGCTTGTCCACCACCGGCGTCCAGCCCAGCGGGTTCGCGTAGTTCTTCCCGATGTCCTCGAACTGCAACCAGAACTCCGACAGCGTGTCGAAGCGGTGCAGGCCCACGTGGTACGCGTCCGAGTCCTCGTTGCCCAGCGGGCTCCAGCTCTTCAGCGCCTGCGCCTGGATGAAGAACTCCTCGAAGAGGTGGAAGTTGCCGTCGACGCCCACCGTCTGGAAGTCCGAGTCCCCGAACAGCCCGCCCCGCCCGCTGCGGTTGAGCGCCACCAGGGAGATCATCGACCGCTTGCCGATGTCCTGCTGCAAGCGGATGACGCCGGAGTTGACGTTCTCGAAGACCTCGCGGCCGTTGGCGTCCCGGCCGGTGAGGTCGCGGTGCTGCACGTCCATCATCGAGAAGCTCAAGCCCCCCAGCTTGCCGGTGAGCTGCAGGCCGCCCCACACCCGGTCATGCGGCCGCAGCGCGATGCGGCGCGAGGTGAAGACGTTGATGGGCGCGATGAAGAGGTGCTCGCTCTCCGTGAAGAACGCGCGGCGCTCAGGCAAGAGCGGCATGTCCGTGTCCAGGAGGAGGAAGCTCTGGTCGGCTTCCGCGTCGCTGAAGTCCGGGTTGGCGGTGAGCTTCACCGACAGCCAGGGCGTCGGGTCGATGCGCGCGTCCGCGCCCACGTTGGGACGGAAGACGCCCCGGTCGTCCGTGGTCTTGAGCGCCACCGTGGTGGCCACGTACGGGGTGATGCTGAAGATGGAGCGCGGCTTGATGCCCTTGAGCCCCTCCAGGTGCGGGTAGCGGCTCACCTTCGCGCTGTTGACGCCGTCCGGCGTCCAGTTGCTCCACTCCTGGTTGCGCGACTGTTCGCGGTCCAGGAGCATGCCGAAGGACATCTCGTCCTTGGCCTCGAACTGGAAGTTGGCGAACGGGATGCGCACCTCCGAAATCCACCCGTCCTTCACGATGGTGGACTTCGTCTCCCACTCCCCTCGCCAGTTGGTGGAGAAGGCCTCGCCGTCATCCACGATGCGCCCGTCGGTGCGCACGCCCAGCGGGTTGGTCCAGAAGTAGTACGCGTTCCGGTGGTCCAGGAACGTGTCCAGGATGATGGTGATGTTGTCCTCCTGGTGGAGGAACCCCTCGTTCTGCACCGTGTAGCCGGTGATGCGCTCCGGCTTGGAGTCGATGCAGTGGAAGAGGAAGTACAGGTTGTCCTGGTCGTAGAGGATGCGGACCTTGGTGTCGTCCGGCGCGGGCTTGCCGTAGTTGACGCGCGTGAGGTACCAGCCCGCGATTTCGGGGGCCTCCTGCCACGCGGGCTCGTCCCCCTTGCCGTCGATGGTGATGACGGCCTGCGTCCGCGTCGCGGTGACCTTGTACGGCGAATCAGCGTGTCCCAGCGTGGGCACCAGCGCGGCCAACAGCGCGGTGCCCCAGCGACACACGTGGCGAAGGGGACTCATCCAGGCTCCGAGGTGGGGGTGAGGGCGGCCACGGGGGCCGGTTCAGGAGTGGCGTGTGAAGACGCCTCGCGCACGCGCGACACACAGCCGAGCGCCAGCACGAGGGACACCGACGAAATGAGGAACGTGCTGCCGATGCCGGCGGCTTGCGCGACGAAGCCGTAGGTGACGGGCGCGAGCACGGAGGCCAGCGCGCCGCAGGCGCCCAGCGCGCCCATGAACCGGCCGCGCTCGGAGGGCGCCGGGGACTGCTCCACCACCAGCGCGGACGCGGAGGAGCGGTGCAGGCCGTCTGGGATGGCCAGCAGCACCCAGGCCACCACCAGCGCCATCAACGCGGCGCCGTCCGGCAGCCATCCCGCGGCCCCCAGCACCGCGGCCATCACCGCCATGCCCGCGAGGCCCGGCACGATCATGCCCACGCGCCGGGACAGCCGGTCCGACAGCCGTCCGCCGAAGGGCTGCACGAACGCGTACGTCAGCCACGACGCCGCCACCAGCGGCCCCACGGCCTCCCGGGGCGCGCCCAGCTCCACCGCGTACAGCGGCAGGTACGTGGGGAACAGCGCCAGCGCGAAGGTGAAGAAGAACTGCCAGAGGAACAGCGCCGCCGCGCCCGGCCGGTCCTTCACGTAGGTGAACGGCGACAGGAGCCCCCGGAACACCAGGCCCCACGCAGCGCCCGCCCCACCGCGCACTGCCTCCGCGCGCGGGGGCCGCGCCGGTTCGTCCAGCCCCAGCAGCAGCAGGCTGCCCGCGAGGAACAGGCCCCCCGCCAGGAAGAAGGTGCCCGCCACCGACAGCGCGCGGATGACGGCGGAGGACGCGAACAGCGCCGCGACGAACACCAGGTTCGACGTGGCATCCAGCAGCGCGAAGAGGGTGGCGCGCTGCCTGGCGGGCGCGAAGTCCGCCACCATCGCGTTGGACACCGGCGCCGCGCTGCGCGACAGCAGCATCTTGAGGATCATCACGGCGGCGAGCGGCTGCGGGTCGTCCACCAGCGCCACCGCCGGCACCATCAGCGACGTGACGAGCGACAGGCCCACCACGAAGGGCTTGCGCCCATGGCGGTCCGACAGCGCCCCCAGCACCGGCTGCACGAAGATGGGCAAGAGCGCCCCCACCGTGTAGAGCGCGCCAATCTCCTGGAAGCCCAGCCCGCGCGAGCGCAGGTACAACGGCATCACCGGGTTGAGCAGGCCGGAGGCCGCCATGCCCAGAAGCCCCGAGCCCAGCATCACCCGCAGGTTCCCCAGCCCC
>NZ_RAWF01000382.1:0-6803 GCF_003612075.1 Corallococcus sp. CA041A | reverse complement strand
GGTGCGGGGGGGCCCGGGCGAAGGGGGAGGGTGACGGTGAAGGTGCTGCCCTCGCCCGGCGCGCTGCGCACGGTGACGTCGCCGCCCAGCAGCCGCGCCAGGTCGCGGGAGATGGACAGGCCCAGGCCGGTGCCGCCGTACTTGCGGTGGGTGCTGCCGTCGGCCTGCCGGAAGGCCTCGAAGATGAGCCCCTGGAGCTCGCCCGGAATGCCGATGCCGGAGTCGCGCACGCTGAACGTCACGCGTCCCGGTCCCTCCGTGGCGACGGTGAGGATCACCTCGCCGGAGTCCGTGAACTTGAAGGCGTTGGCGAGCAGGTTCTTGAGCACCTGGCCCAGCCGCTGGGGATCCGTCTCCAGTGTGGGGGGCACGCCCGGCGCGACGGTGGTGGTGAAGCGCAGACCCTTCTGCGCGGCCATGGGCTGGAAGGTGCGGCCCAGGTTCTCCACGAAGGGCTGGAGGCCCACTGATTCCAACTGCACGTCCACGCGGCCCGCCTCGATGCGCGACAGGTCCAGGATGTCATTGATGAGGGCGAGCAGGTCGTTGCCCGCGGAGCCGATGGTCTGCGCGAACTTCACCTGTTCGGCGGTGAGGTTGCCCTCCTTGTTGTCCGCCAGCAGCTTCGCGAGGATGAGCGAGCTGTTGAGCGGCGTGCGCAGCTCGTGGCTCATGTTGGCCAGGAACTCGCCCTTGTAGCGGTGGGTGCGCTCCAGCTCCGAGGCCTTCTCCGTAAGCGTGACCTGCGCCAGGGCCAGGTCGTCGCGCTGGTTCTCCAAGAGGCGCGCCTGGGCCTCCAGCTGGGCGTTGGTTTGCTCCAGTTCCGCCTGCTGGTTCAGCAGTCGCGCCTGGGACTCCTTGAGGACGCGGCTCTGCACTTCAATCTCTTCGTTGGAGACGCGCAGCTCCTCCTGCTGGGCCTGGAGCTCCTCGGCCTGTCGCTGCGTCTCTTCCAGGAGTTGTTCCAGGCGGGTGCGGTCGAGCGAGGCGCGCACCGCGACGGCGATGGCGTCCGACACCTGCTGGAGCAGCTCCAGGTCCGACGGGTGCACCGGGTGCAGGAAGCCCAGCTCCACGACCGCGTTGACCTGTCCGTCCACCTGGGAGGGCGCGATGAGCACGTGGCGCGGACGGCCCCGAGCCAGTCCGGAGGAGATGGGCAGGTAGCCTTCGGGCACGTCGCGCAGGTGGCAGGCCCGGCCGTCCTTGATGGCCTGTCCGGCCAGTCCTTCGCCGGGAGCCAGCGTGTCATGCCGCGCATCCAGGTCCGCAGGAAGCGCGTGGCCCGCGACGCGGCGGAAGTGGTGCGTCGTGTCCGCGACGTAGAGTGCGCCCACCTGGGCGTCGAGCGTGTCGGCGAGGACGCGCAGGATGTTGTCTCCCAGCCGGTCCATGCGTTGGTCGCCCTGCATGCGCACGCCGAGTTCGGTCTGGGCGGTCTGGAGCCACGACTCGATGGCGCGGGCCCGGAAGTCGCGCGCGGCGGTATACGCGGCGATGCCCAGCAGCGCGAACAGCAGCACGGAGCCGCTCAGGGTGACGGCGAGGGACAGGTTGGCGGACGCCTGGAACTCCTCGTACCGGCTCGTGAGCAGCGCGCGCTCCTCCAGTTCCATTTCCTCCACGGTGGCGCGGATGGTGCGCATGGCGGCGAAGCCGCTGTCCTCCTTCACCACGGCGATGGCCTGCCGGCCCTCACCGCGCAGTTGCAGGTCCACGGTCTCCTGCAGCTCCGCCAGCTTCTCCGTGACCGCGCCCTCCAGCCGGTCCAACCGCTGTTGCTGCACGGCGCTGTAGGCGATGAGTCCGCGAAGCTCCGCGAGCTTCTCCGGCAGCGTCTTCTTCGCGAGGGAGTAGGGGCTGAGGTAGCTCTCCGCGCCCGTGAGGAGGAAGCCGCGCTGCCCGGTCTCCGCGTCCTTCACGGTGGACAGCACCTCCTCCAACTTCGCCGCGACGGTGAGCGTATGCGTCACCATCTCGCCCGTGGCCGCGCGCGTCTTGAGCGTGCGGTAGGAGAGCAGTGCGATGGCGAGCACGGCCAGCGCCGCCACGGCGAATCCGGTGAACGTGGAAGGGGGAAGCGCCGGTCCGAAGCGCTCGACGCGCGGAGCATCCTTCACGCGGGGCGGGCTCATGGACACCGCCCAGGGGCGCACGGAAGGCAAGCAGTCACAGTGGAGCGCACGGAAGGAGCCCGTCCGACGAAGGTGAACGGATTGACTACCATGTCAGGAGGGGACGCCCGGGACCCGAGGGGCCGAAGTGTCGCTTTGTGCGCGCCCGGCGAAGACGCGTGACCCGGGAGGGCGTCAGCAGTTCGTCAACCCAGGCCGCGACCCGAAGTTCCCCAAGCGGGCACTCGCCTCACGGATCAGCCGTGGACCGCGACGTCGCGTATGCGCGAAGCCCAAACTGGGGCACGGACAGATGCTCCCGCCCGGGCCCGGTTTCCGCAAAACCTGCCCGACAGTTGGCCTTGTTCGCACCGAATGAAACCGATGCCGCGCGCTTGGCGGAATGCAGCGGCGACCCGCAACGTCGTCCGCGTGCGGTCACCCAATCATGTGTACGAGCAGCGTCGCCCACCTGGGGCTGGTCGCCGCAAAACCTGTCCGACAGTCGGACCGCTTCGCACCGCATGAAGCCGAAGACGCTCGCTTCGCGGAACGGAGCGGCAAGTCACGACGTCGTGCGGGCGCGGACACCAAGGTGGGGCCACGATCAGAGCCGCCCGCATGGGGGCGGCTCTCTCAAAACCTGTCCGACAGTCGGACGGATTTCGCCGCTTGGGCCCGAGGCCGCTCCCGCCCGGCGGGGGCGCGACGTCATGCGCGCGCAAACGCCAAATTGGGGGCGGGCAGATGTCCCCGACCGGGCCCGGTTGCCTCAAAACTTGTCCGACAGTCGGACAGGTTTTCGCCGCCCGGGTCCCGGACTGCGGCCCATCCGATGACACGGATTGGTGGGCTCGCACGTCCATGTCAGACCCCTGTGGTTGGATGGCGATGCTGTGACGAGGAGGGGGAATGGGGATGGAACGGCGAGGACTCGTGGCCTATGTGGAGGCGCAAATCGAGCGCGATATCGCGCTGGGGCGTCTGCACCCGAGCGGGCAATTCGGCTCCGAAGCGAAGCTGGCGCGCCGCTATGAGGTGTGTCGGGGCACCATCCGCGAGGCGCTGCGGCGGCTGGCGGCACGGGGGCTGGTGTTTCAGCGTCCCGGACGCAAGACGCGCGCGGTGCCGCTGGATGAGTCGCTGACGCTGGAGAACCTGGGGCTGGCGCTACATGACGCGAGCAACCCGGATGCCCGGTGGCTACTGGAGGGCTACTTCAGCCTCAAGCGGCAGGTGCTGGTGGAGCTTCTGGCCGACTGCTGCGCGAGGGCCTCGGACCTCGACTTGGACCGGCTGGGGAGCACGTGCTACCAGCTCCAGGACGCGGCGCACTGGGAGTCGGGGGAAACCTGCGCGCGGGCGGAATTCGAGTTGCTTCGGCATGCGGCGCGGGTGGCGGCGCGTCCGGGGCACGTGCTCCTCGTTCAGTCCCTGCAGCGGGCATTCATGGGAGGAGCCGCCCAACTGCTGCCGCTCATGGGCGGAGCGGCGCTGCGCGAGTGGGCCATCCGCGTGAGGGAAATCCTGCACGAGCGCGACGTGCAGGCCCTTCAGCATGAGCTGCCAGCACTGCTGAAGGCGCGCGATGAGCGCGTACTGAATGCCTTTGCTCCTGCGCCCCAGGAACCTGCGTCCCCCGAGGCCCACCTCACTCAAGAAGGCATCGTCGGTGCGCCTGCATCAGCCAACGGGCTGGAGGAACCGCCGGCGGAACGCCCTTGCGTTGAGGAGCGTTGCGCCAGCGCCCCCGCGTCAGCCACCGCGCAAGACGAAGCGTTGGATGCATGTCCTTGCATTGAGGCGAGTGGCGCCGAATGCGTCGCGTCCACCGCCGAGCAGGATGATGCGCCGGAGGCACGCCCCTGTGGGGAGAGTCGTGGCATCGGAGCTCCCACGCCAACCATTGAGCCGTCCGAGACGCTGGAGGTATGCCCAAGCGTTGATGCTCATGGCCTCTGCTGCCTCACGCCCATCGCCGAGGACACCGGGCCACTTGGGATTGCACCTTGCCTCGATGCGCAGGCCCTCCTTGTGGAGTCGGACAGCGTGCAGTGGGTGGCTTCATCCGCGCCGGGGCTTGTCTCCTGTGAGGCTGGTGGGGAGCACGCAGGGCGGGACGAGGTGGGCGCTGCCTGGGAAGACCTGGCCGACCGTCAGAGATGTCGATGTCTTGGCGCTTCGCCTCCGGAGGGAGCCTCCAGCAGCCCGAGGCTCGACCCACTGGTTCCCGCTGAATCCTCCGCGGGGCGTGTTGCAACGTGGGCGAGACGCTTCATGGACCCCTGGGCTTCGCTGGGGCGCTGGGCCGTACGCTTCTGGCGGTCCATGGCCGATTCCCCAAGCCCTCCTGCTTCATGAGCGACGACAGCCCTTCATGCTCGCTGTCGTTCATGAGGCTCTGCGCGGACGCCTGAAGAGGCGCGCATGCGCCGATGGACCGAGGACGCATCCGTCCGTGCCTTGCCGCCGCGCAGGATGGATTCGCGAACTTCTGGCGGAGCGTGGCTAGAACGCTCCGGACAGGCCCACCATCTGGGTCCCGACCATCGGGTTGAGTGACACCGAGGACGGCCGCGCGCTGGTGGGCGGGGTGTCATCCACGCGGCCGTGCAGGAGCAGGGGCACGGCGACGCCGAACGCGGTGCCCAGCACGGCGCCGGTGACCACGTCGGACAGGTAGTGCTTGTCCGCGCCCATGCGCAAGAGGCCCACGGAGGCGGCGAGCGGCAGGCCCACGCCCCAGACGACGGCCTGGTGCTTGTAGCCGCGCATCGTGGCGACAGTGCCGGCGGACACGGCCAGGGAGAAGGCCAGGTTGGTGTGGCCACTGTAGAAGGACAGATTGTTGTCGGTGGGGTGCGCGGTGAGGCCCTTTTCCGCCTCCGGGAGGACGTGGACGAAGGGCCGCTCGCGGCCCACGGCGAACTTCACGGCCTGGTTGGCGACGGAGGCGAGGACGGCGCTCTGGACCATGATGGTGGCGTCCTGGGCGAAGAACTCCGTGGAGGCGCCGCTGCTGCGCCCCACTGCGTACTGGGTGCCCAGCAGGCCCAGCGGCAGGCCCGCGAACCCGATGATGTTGCTCCAGGTGTCCGCGCGCTTGCGGGACGCTTCCGTGTTGCCCGCGATGCCTCGGCCCCAGCGGTCCAGGCGATTGAGCCGGTCAGTGCCGTCCGGTGCACGGTCGCACCAGCGGCACTGTGCCGGGGCCAGGTTGTCCTTGAACACCGACTCGGTGGAGATCCACAGCACGCCCGCGGTGCCGGTGATGATGCCGTCGCGCGTCCAGTTGAAGCGCAGCGCGCGCGGCGCGTCGGAGGTGTCCTGTGCGGCGGCCGGGGTCAGCGGCGCCAGCACGAGCAGGCAGAAGGTGGCGAGGGTCCGGTAGGAAGCATGCATGGGGCGGCGGAGCATAAGGGCGCTCCGCCCTTTTCCCGCAATCCGGGTGGTGCGGGCTCAGCGCGCCCCGGCCTCGTCCTCTTCGACGAGCCGCGCCAGGAAGTCGCCCAGGGCCTTCACCTTGGGCGGGGTGCGCCGGGCCTGGGGCCACCACACCAGCCACAGCGCGCCGCGTTCCAGGGAGTGCTCGCGGAGGAAGGGGCGCAGCGTGCCGGCGTCCAGCTCCGGGCGGATCATCAGCTCCACGAACTGGGCGATACCGAAGCCCGCTCGGGCTGCGTGGGTGACGGCCTCGCTGTTGTTGAAGACGAAGGTCTCCGGGATGCGCGGCGAGGGGGCGCCCGCGGGCTGGCGCAAGGCCCAGGACTCCACGCGGCCGGTGGACACGAAGCGGTAGCGGATGCAGTCGTGTTCCTGGATTGCGTCGAGCGAGCGCGGCGTGCCGTGCACCTGGAGATAGGAGGGAGAGGCGCAAAGGATGAAGCGCTTGGGGCCCAGTCGGCGGCGCATGAGGCGTGAGTCGGTGAGCTCGCCGCAGCGCACCGCTGCGTCCAGCCCGTCTCCGACGATGTCGGCCACGTGGTCGTTGACGTCCAGATCCAGCTCCAGGTGCGGGTACTCGCGGCGGAAGCGCTGGAGGTTGGGGATGATGAGCCGCAGGGCGAGCATCTCCGGGACGGAGACGCGGCCGCGGCCGCGAGGGGTGCGCACGGCATGGGCGAGCTCCGACTCCGCGTCGCGAAGTTCGGTGAGGGCGCGCACGCAGCGCTCGTGGAAGCGGGCACCCTGCTCGGCATGATGGAGACCTTCCTGCGCGAAATCGGCGCGGTGGCGGACCTCCCCATGGGCGTGGAGCGCTTCCTCGCCGTTGACACCGCCACCCTCGTGCTCCTGGGCGACCAGAGTCCCCAGGTGCTTCTCGCGGAACCTGCCCATGCCCTGGCGAAAGTCCTCCCCCACGCGTCGCTCCGAGTGCTGCCGAGGCACGGCCACGTGGCCCACGTCTCCGCACCCGCGCTGCTCGCCCGTGAGGTGGAGGACTTCCTCTCCGCGCGCTGAATCGCCTGAGGAGCCTTATGCCCAGGCGCCCCTGGTGGCTTGTCGGGCAGGTTCCCGCAGCAGCGCGGCTCCAGCGGCGGTGTTCCAGAACCTGTCCGACAGGAGGGTTGCGCGGAATAAGCAATCTGATGGGTCCTGTAGAAGGGAGATGACGTCAGAAGAGGGAGCCTCCTGCTCGTCTGCGGAGCAGCGGAGCAGACGCCGCGTCGCCAAGGACCCGACGCCGCG
>NZ_RAWF01000381.1:0-6811 GCF_003612075.1 Corallococcus sp. CA041A | reverse complement strand
CGCGTAAGATCGTCGGCAGCGTCAGATTTGTATAAGAGACCGCCCTGGGTCTGCCTGCCCCCGCCTCAGGTCACCCGTGCCACCCACCGGGCCAGCACGTCCGGCCCCACCGGTTCGTCCAGGGAGGACATGAAGCGCTCCAGGTCCGCATGGAACGCGAGGCAGTCCGGGTAGCGCTCCACCGGGTCCGTCGCGAGCGCCCGCTCCAGGATGCGCTGCATCGCCTCCGGCAGGTCCGGCCGGCGCTCCACCGCGGGCACGTAGGAAGCGGAGCGGATGGCCTGGAGCGCGCCCACGAGGTCCTGCCCGGCGAAGGGACGCAGGCCGGTGAGCAGTTCGTAGAGCACCATCCCCAACCCGTACACGTCACCGCGCAGGTCCGGAGACTGGCGCTGGAACAGCTCCGGCGGCTTGTACGCCAGGGCATCCACCGGCGTCAGCCGCGTGCGGAGGTCGTGCACCGCCAGCTTCGCGATGCCGAAGTCGCTCACCTTCACGACGCCCTCACGGGACACCCGGACGGTCCCGGGCCGCACGTCGCGGTGCGCCCACTCCAGCGGCATTCCCGTCGCCCCATCCGTCAGAGCGTGCACGTACGCCAGCCCCATGGCGGCCTGGGCCACGAGCCCTGCGCACACGCCGAGCGGCAGCGGCGCCCCCTGCGCCGCCAACGCCTGGATGAGTGAGTGCAGCGAAGGCCCATCGATGGGCTCCGTCACCCGGAATGCGTTCCCATCCTCCGTCCCGAAGTCGAGGACCCGCTGCACGTTCGGATGGACCAGGCACGAAGCATTCTCGGCCTCGGACAGGAACGTCTTCACGAGCTCGGGGCGTCTCGTGAGCTCGGGAAGGACGCGTTGGAGCTCACACGGGCCTCTGGCGTCTTCCGCCAGGAAGGTCTCCACCCTCTCTCCTTCGGAGAGCTTCTGGATGAACCGATACTTCCCGATTTGCATGGTCCGTGAGGCTTCCCATGTCTCACTGGAAAAGTGAAACAGCCCAGGGGCCAGGCGTTCGCAACCTCTCAAGCGCCGTCTGCATGTTTGACCCTGACGTGACGTGGTCCGTAGGATCCGCGCTCCCATGCCTCCCAAGGCCATTGGTCCCTACCGCGTGTTGGAAACGCTCGGCAGTGGCGGGGCCGGGACCGTCTATCGGGCCCTGGACCGCCGCAGCAACGACGAGGTCGCGCTGAAGCTCCTGTCGACGGGTGGACCGTCGCTGGACGACCGCGCGGCCCGGAGACTCGCGCGCGAATTCGAGACGCTCGCGGACCTGGCCCACCCCAACGTGGTGAAGGTCTTCGAGGCCGGCGTCCACGCGGGCCAGCCGTACCTGGCCATGGAGCTCATCGAAGGGCTCACGCTGCGCCACTACCTGGACGTGAGCTTCAACGACCTGCACACGCCCACGCCCTCCTCGCGCGGCCCGCTCACCATCCGCCGCACCGCGGACGACGACTTCGGCAGCGTCGACAGTCCGGACGAGGAAGAGGACGACGACGTGGAGGACGACGGCACCTTCGACCTCAACGCCTTCGCGGAGGAAGCGCCCAGCGAGGACCTGGCCAGCTTCCACGGCGCCGGGGACGACGACCCGGATTCGGACGGGATGCGCGTGGTGGATCCGCGCCGGGCCGCCCCTCGCGCGCCGCAGCTCCCTTCCCGCCCCACCACGCCGAAGGAGGCGGACCTCAACCGTCCGGAGCGCATGGGCAAGCTGAAGGACGCCATGCTCCAGGTGTGCGAGGCGCTGGCGTACATCCACGGCCACGGGCTGGTGCACCGCGACCTGAAGCCATCCAACATCATGGTGGACGACGACCGCCAGGTGCGGCTGATGGACTTCGGCCTGGCCAAGTTCCTCGCGGACGACGCGGGCATCACCGCGGACGGCAAGCTGGTGGGCACCTACCGGTACATGGCCCCGGAGCAGATTCTGGGCGAGCCGCTGGACGGGCGCGCGGACCTGTACAGCCTGGGCGTCATCCTGTACGAGCTGATGAGCGGGCGTCCGCCGTTCGACGCGAAAACGCCGCACGAGCTGTGGCGCCAGGTGCTGGAGACGGAACCTCCGCCGCTGCTCGCGCTCAACCTGCATGGCGACCCGCAGCTGGCGCGGGTGGCTCATCGCCTCATCCGCAAGGAGCCGGACGACCGGTTCCAGACGGCCGAGGAAGTGTACGAGGCCCTCTCAGAGTGACGACGACGACGCACACCCTCACCGTGGACGCCGACAAGGCGGGCCAGCGGGTGGACCTGTTCGCGGGCGAGGCCCTGGGCCTGTCCCGCGCGCGCATGAAGCGCCTCTTCGAGGAGGGCCAGGTCCGCGTGGACGGCCGCCCCGCCAAGAAGGGCCTCCTCGTCACCGCCGGCCAGAAGGTCGCCGTGACGGTGGAGGAGTCCTCGCGCGAGGCCGTGCCCGACACGGACTTCCCGCTCGTCGTCCTGCATGAGGACGAGGCCCTGCTCTTCGTGGACAAGCCCGCCGGCCGCCCGTCGCACCCCCTGCAGCCGGGTGAGACGGGCACGGTGGCCAACGCCCTGGTGGCGCGCTACCCGGAGGTCGCGCAGGCGTCCCAGGACCCGCGCGAGGGCGGCCTGTGCCACCGGCTGGACGTGGAGACGTCCGGGGTGCTCGCGGCGGCCCGCACGCGAGAGGCCTGGACCACCGTGCGCGAGGCCTTCAGCAACCGCGCGGTGGACAAGCGCTACGTCGCCCTGGTGACGGGCCCGCTGGCGGACGAGGGCGAGGTGGAGGTGCCGCTGCGCCACCACCCGCGCCATCCGGACCGCGTGGAGCCCGCCCCCTACGGCGCCGAGGACGCCCGCGAGGCGCTGTCCCACTTCCGGGTGCTGGCCCGGTCCGGGGACTACAGCCTGGTGGAGGTGAAAATCCTCACGGGCGTGCTGCACCAGGTGCGCGCGCATCTGGCCGGGGTGGGCGCGCCGCTCGTGGGGGACGCGCTCTACGGGGGCCGCGAGGCGCCGGAACTGGGGCGGTTCTTCCTGCACGCCCGCTCGCTCACCGTGCAGCACCCGGTGACGAAGGAGCCCGTGAAGGTGGAGAGCCCGCTGCCGCCGGACCTGGTGGCGGAGCTGGGACGCCACGGGCTGGCGTGGCCCGTGGCCGGTTAGTCGCCCATCACCTTGACGATGACGCGCTTGCGGCGCTGGCCGTCGAACTCCGCGTAGAAGATCTGCTGCCAGGGGCCCAGGTCGAGCTTGCCGGCGGTGACGGGAATCAGCACCTGATGGTGGACGAGCATGGATTTCAGGTGCGCGTCGCCGTTGTCCTCGCCGGTGCGGTGGTGGCGGTAGTCGGGGCCATGGGGCGCCAGGTGCTGGAGCCAGTCCCAGATGTCCTCATGGAGGCCGGGCTCGTCGTCATTGACGAAGACGCCCGCGGTGATGTGCATGGCGGACACCAGCACCATGCCCTCCTGGATGCCGCTCTTCTTCAGCAGGGCGGCCACGGTGTCCGTCAGGCGCACCAGTTCGCGCCGGGCCTTCGTCTCGAACCAGAGGTATTCGGTGAGGGTCTTCATGGCTCGCACTGTCAGAGGGGACCACTAGAGTGACTCACGTCATGCGAGCCATCCTCCACGTGGACATGGACGCCTTCTATGCGTCCGTCGAGCAGCGCGACAACCCGTCCCTCCGGGGCAAGCCGGTCATCGTTGGCGGGCATGCACAACGCGGCGTGGTGGTGGCCGCGTCCTACGAGGTGCGCCCCTTCGGCGTGCGCAGCGCCATGCCCATGGCACGGGCGATGAAACAGGCGCCACACGCCATCGTGGTGAAGCCGCGCTTCTCCGCCTACGCGGAGGCCAGCGAGCACGTGTTCGCCATCTTCGAGCGGTACACGCCGCTGATCGAGCCCCTGTCGCTGGACGAGGCGTTCCTGGACGTCACCGCGTCGGTGGGGCTGTTCGGCGCGGCGGCGGACATCGCGAAGCGGATCCGCAAGGAGATTTCCCACGAGCTGAACCTGCCGGCGTCCGCGGGCATCGCCACGGCGAAGTTCGTGGCGAAGATCGCCTCCGACCTGGCGAAGCCCAACGGCCAGCGCGAGGTGCGCCCGGAGGAGACGGTGGCCTTCCTCGCCGGGCTGCCGGTGTCGCGGCTGTGGGGCGTGGGGCCGAAGACGGAAGAGGCGATGAAGCGCGCGGGGCTCGTCACCATTGGCGACGTGGCGGCGCGGGACGTGGACTGGCTGGAGGAGCGGTTCGGCGCGGCGAGCGCGAAGCACCTGTGGGAGCTGTCGCACGGCATCGACGCGCGGGACGTGGTGCCGGACCGGGCGGCCAAGAGCGTGGGCGCGGAGGACACCTTCGACGAGGACCTGACGGGCCTGGAGGCGCTCAAGCCGCACGTGCACGCGCAGGCCCTGAGGGTGGCCCGGCGGCTGCGGCGCGCGACGCTGAAGGGCCGCGTGGTGCAGCTCAAGCTGAAGTTCGCGGACTTCACGCTCATCACCCGCCGCGTCACGCTGCGCGAGGCCACGGACGACGGGCAGGTCATCTACCGCGCGGCGCTGGAGCTGCTGGAGCGCGCGCACGAAGGCAAGGCGCTGCGGCTCACCGGCGTGAGCGTGCAGTTGGACGAGGACGAGCCGCAGCTGGGCTTGTTCCCGGCGGCCGCGCCGAAGTCGTCGAAGCTGAACGAGGCGATGGACCGCATCGCGGCGCGCTTCGGCAGCAAAGCCATCACCATGGCGGACATCGCGGAGGCGGAGGCGTCGGACGATGACCAGCACCGCTCCGAGAAGCCGGTGGACAAGCCGAAGCGGTAGCGCGGCCCTCGGACATGACCAGCGCCGGAGCACCTGCGAGCGCTCCAGCCCTGTCGCGGCACTGACACGCTTGGGCGAGCCGCAGCGCCCCTACGACACGACAGGGGCCGTAGCACCTGAAGCGCTCCAGCCCTGTCGCGGCATCGACAAGCTTAGACGAACCGCAGCGCCCCTACGACACGACAGGGGCCGTAGCACCTGAAGCGCTCCAGCTCTGCCGCTGCACCGACACGCTTGGGCGAGCCGCAGCGCCCCTACGACACGACAAGGGCCGTAGCACCTGAGCGCCCCAGCTCTGCCGCTGCACCGTCACGCGGGAGAAAGCGGTGGCGCGTCACCGGGCTCGCGGACACGACAAGGGCCGGAGCACCTGAGCGCTCCAGCCCTTTCGCTGCGACACCACCGCGAAGGAACTACCCCTCGCCCGCGTCGGAACCGGAGGAGGCGCCCGAACCGCCGCCCTCTCCGCTCCCGTTGCCGGAACGGCGACGACGGCGACGACGGCGCTTGCGGCGGGGGCCTTCCGCGTCCGCACCGCCAGCGGCTCCGGCGCGCGGCGGAGGCACCTCTCCGGCCTGCCAGGCCTCCAGCGCCTCGCGGCCCTCGTCCGTGGCCTCCACCGTCATCGCGTAGACGGCCAGCGCCTCGTTGAAGAGCGGGTGGCGGCGGAAGGCGCCCGTCTTGCGGCGGCGCTCCCCGGACAGCGTGCGCTGCATCAGGAGCAGCATGCGGCAGCGCTCGGCGATGCGGCGCGGCAGCCGCGCGGACTCCACGAAGCCCGCCAGCAGGTCCTCGATGACGCGCGACACCGACGCGCGGCCCTCGTCCTGCGACTCCTCCACCGGCGGGTGCGCGCGGCTGATGGGCACCAGCAACGCCGCCAGCAGGATGGCGTCGTCCAGCACCTCTCCCGCGGACACGCGCTTATCCAGCGCCTGCGCGAAGGCGTAGAAGGTCTTCTCCCCTTCCTTGCCGTTCTCGCGCAGGTACTCGTCCACGGGCGGCAGCAGAATCTTGAGCGCGTCCAGCGCCGCCAGCAGCTTCAGCGCCGGGGCGGACACGCCGCCTCGGATGAGCCGGAACGTCTCCTCCAGCAGGCGCGCGGGCGCGCAGCGCGGCAGGTCCTCCACCGCGCCTTCCATCGCCGCGTACGTGCGCGACTCGATGTCCAGGTCCAGCTTCGCCGCGAAGCGCACCGCGCGCAGGATGCGCACCGGGTCCTCGCGCATGCGGATTTCCGGGTCGCCAATCGTCCGGATGAAGCGCTCATCCAGGTCGCGCCGGCCGCGCACGTAGTCGATGACCCGGCCTTCAGCCGCGTCGTAGAACAGGCCGTTGATGGTGAAGTCGCGGCGGCGCGCGTCCTGCTGCGCGGTGCCGAAGACGTTGTCGTGGGTGATGAGGAGGTCCTCGCCGCTCTGCCCCTCCTCCGCCGCCGCCGCCGCGCCGGCCGCCGGCTCCAGCTCCGTCGGGTTCGCGCGGAAGGTGGACACCTCCACGATCTTCCCGCCCTTGAAGTAGACGTGCGCCAACCGGAAGCGCCTGCCGATGAGCCGGCAGTTGCGGAAGATGGCGCGCACCTCGCCCGGGTGGGCGCTGGTGGCCACGTCGAAGTCCTTGGGCTTCTTGCCCAACAGCAGGTCGCGCACGCAGCCACCCACCAGGTACGCCTGGTGACCGTGCTGGTGCAGCCGCAGCACCACCTTGAGCGCGTCCGGATCCATCTCGTCCGGGTCGATTTCCGCGGGCTCACCCGTGCGGGTGGTGGTGGGCGCCTGCAACTCCGGCTCGTTCGCGGCGGGCTCCGGCTCCGGCTCCAGGATGACGGCCTCGGGCTCCTCGGCTTCGTCACCCGCCTCGGCGGCGGCCTGCGCGTCCTCCGCCTCCGCGGCCTTCAGGGCCTCGGTGGCGGCCAGGATTTCGTCGGTGACCTCCGGGCCGGCGTCCTCGGTGTCATCGTCATCGTCGTCGAACCCGTCGTCCTCCGCCGCGTCCGCGGCGAAGGGGGGCTCGGAGG
>NZ_RAWF01000380.1:0-6826 GCF_003612075.1 Corallococcus sp. CA041A | reverse complement strand
CCGCCCCCCTGCCGCTGATCCACGCCGTCCCCACCGGAGCGCCCTCGCGCTGTCTGGACCTGGATGGCGCGCTCAACGACGAGCAGCGCGCGGCCGTCGAAGCAGGGGAGGGGCCCGTGCTCGTGATTGCCGGTGCGGGCTCCGGCAAGACGCGCACGCTCACGTACCGCGTGGCGCGCATGCTGGAGCGGGGCGTCCCGCCGTCCTCGCTGCTACTCCTCACGTTCACCAACAAGGCCGCGCGCGAGATGACCCGCCGCGTGGAGGAGCTGGCCGGCGGCTTCGCGGACGTGGGCAGTCTCCTCGGAGGCACCTTCCACCACGCGGCGCACGTGCTCCTGCGCCAGCACGCGGGGGCGCTCGGCTTCTCCACCGGCTTCACGGTGTTGGACCGCGAGGACGCGCGGGACCTGATGGCCACGTGCCTGGCGGAGCGGAAGCTGAGAAGCGACAAGCGCTTCCCGCGTCCGGACGCGCTGCTGGACCTGGTCTCCCTGGCCACCAACCTCCAGCAGCCCGTGTCGCAGGTGCTGGTGGACCGGCGCAGGGAGATGCTGCCCGTGGCCCCGGAGGTGTTCGCCACCGCGCGCCGCTTCCAGCAGCGCAAGGCCCAGCTGCACCTGATGGACTACGACGACCTGCTGGCCCACCTGAAGCGGCTCTTGGAGGACCACCCGTCCGTCCGCGCGGAGCTCACCGGGCGCTTCAAGGGCGTGCTCGTGGACGAGTACCAGGACACGAACCGCCTCCAGGGCGACCTCGTGGACCTGCTCGTGGGCGAGCGACGGAACCTCACCGTCGTGGGCGACGACTGTCAGTCCATCTACAGCTTCCGGGGCGCGGAGTTCACCAACATCATCGACTTCCCCCAGCGCTACCCCGGCTGCGGCATCTACCCGCTCACGCGCAACTACCGCTCCACGCCCCAGGTGCTGCGGCTGGCCAACGCCGTCATCGAGCGCAACACCCGCCAGTTCCCCAAGGCGCTCGTGTCCGACGGCGCGCCCGGTCCCGTGCCCCAGGTGGTGCCCACCCGCGACGTGAAGGCCCAGGCCGCCTTCGTCGCCGAGCGCGTCCTGGAGCTGCGCGCCCGGGGGCAGCGGCTGGAGTCCATGGCGGTGCTCTACCGCGCCCACCTGCACTCGCTGGAGCTCCAACTGGAGCTGACGCGCCACGGGCTGCCGTTCCGCGTGCGCTCCGGGGTGCGCTTCTTCGAGCAGGCCCACGTCAAGGACGCGCTCGCCCACCTGCGATGGGCGCACAACCGGAACGACGAGCTGGCCTTCAAGCGGCTCGCGCGGAAGCTCTCCGGCGTGGGCACCGCCAGCACGGAACACCTGTGGACCGCCCTGGCCGCGCTGCCTCCGGAGCTGTCCCTCCCGGACGCGCTGGCCCACCCGGACGTCCAGGCCCACGTGCCGCGCAAGGCGAAGGCCGGCTTCCAGCGCTTCCAGACCCTGATGACCACGCTGTCCGTCCGAGAGGCTCGGAGCCCCGGCGGGCTGCTCGCGGAGGTGCTGGCGGCTCGCGAGCCCCCGGCCACGCCGGACGGGGTGGACCCCCGCGCGGAGGACCTGCGCCAGCTCCAGGAGTTCGCCGGCCGCTTCGAGGACGTGCCCCGGTTCCTGTCCGCCATCGCCCTGGTGGCCGAGTTCTCCGCTCGGGCCGCCCTGGAGGGCGACGGCGAGGCCCCGGACGACGTGCTCACCCTCACCACGGTCCATCAGGCCAAGGGGCTGGAGTGGCGGACCGTCTTCGTGCTGAGCCTCACCGACGGGCGCTTCCCCCTGTCGCTCGCCACGCGCGACCTGGAGAACGAGGAGGAGGAGCGCCGCCTCTTCTATGTCGCCGTCACCCGGGCCCGGGAGGCGCTGTGGCTCGTGTACCCCCACACCTCACTGCCCCGGGAGGACGGGCGGCTGCTGCTCACCCCGTCCCGCTTCCTGGCCGAGCTGCCGGTGGGCCCTGACGCGGTGTGTGAGACGCACCCGCCCCCGGAGCCCGACGGGCCGATCCGCCTGCGCGACCTGGGGCCGGATCCAGACCGGGAGCTGTAGGCCGGGCCCGAAATCAGCCCCCCTGGTGGGCAGGCTGGCCAGAACTACAGTCAGGGAGGAAGCGTCCGCCTAGAAACGCGCACGCGACGCCTCGACGTGCTAGAGAGTGAGGACGGGCGCGGCCTCCCCCTGAGCCGTGCACGTTGACCTTCATGGCGGACAGACCTCGCATCGTCGGGATTGACCTGGGCACCACCAACACCTTGGTGGCATCCGTGCGCAACCGCATCCCGAAGATCGTCCCCACGGACCGCGGCAACCTCATCCTGCCCTCCGTGGTCGCGCTGTCCGCCAAGAACGACCTGCTGGTCGGCGGCGTCGCCAAGGACCAGATGGTGACCAACCCCAAGAACACGCTCTGGGGCACCAAGCGGCTGATCGGCCGCAAGTACCATTCGAAGGCGGTGGAGGACCTCAAGGGGTACTTCCCCTACGACATCGTCGAGGACCCCAATGGGGACACCGCCGTCACGATGGGCGGCAAGCTCTACACGCTGCCGCAGGTCTCCAGCTTCGTGCTGTCCCAGCTGAAGACCATCGCCGAGCAGTTCCTGGGCGGCCCCATCGACGCGGCCGTCATCTCCGTCCCCGCCTACTACAACGACAATCAGCGCAACGCGGTGAAGGAGGCCGGGCGGCTGGCCGGCTTCGACGTGAAGCGCATCGTCAACGAGCCCACCGCCGCGGCGCTGGCCTACGGCTTCAACCGGGGGCTGGATCAGAAGGTCCTCGTCTATGACCTGGGCGGCGGCACCTTCGACGTCAGCGTGCTGCACCTGGCCGGCAACGTCTTCGAGGTGCTGGCGACCGGCGGCGACTCCTTCCTGGGCGGCGCGGACTTCGACAACCGCATCATGGAGTACGTGCTGGAGCGCTTCCGCGACGAGACCAAGGTCGACCTGACCGAGAGCCCCATCGCCCTCCAGCGCATCAAGAACGCCGCCGAGGCGGCGAAGATCGACCTGACGCTCATCCCGAACGTCGTCATCGACCTGCCCTACATCGAAGAGCGCAAGGGCAAGCCGCTGGATCTGCGCATCCCGCTGACCCGCGACTACCTCAACAACCTCACCGGCGACCTGGTGGACCGCACCTTCGACATCTGCGACCGGGTGCTCGCGGAGAAGGGCATCAGCCGCTCGGAGATCGACGAGATCATCCTGGTGGGCGGCCAGAGCCGCATGCCGCTGGTGCAGCAGAAGATCCAGGCCCACTTCGGCAAGGCCCCGCGCAAGGGCGTGCACCCGGACGAGTGCGTGGCCCTGGGCGCCGCGCTCCTGGGCGACTCGCTGGGCAGCATCGACGCGGTGACGCTGCTGGACGCGCTGTCCATGCCCATTGGCTACGCGATGCCCAACGGCCGCGTGAAGCGCATCATCGAGAAGAACTCGCTGATCCCCATGGTGAAGAGCTTCCGCCTGCCGCCGCCGCAGCAGCCGGGCGCGCAGTTCATCGAGCTGGACATCTATCAGGGAGACAGCGACCTGATGGTGGACAACGAGTACCTGGGCACCGTCCGCGTGCCGGCCGCCGCCGCGGGCCGGAAGATCGACTTCCGCCTCACCGAGGAGTGTCTCCTCCAGGTGCAGGTGGAGGACGCGAGCGGCATGTCGCGCAAGGTGGATCTGGCCACCCGCGACACGCCCGAGCAGTTGAAGAAGGCCCTGCAGGAAGTCGCCTCGCGCAACACGCCGGCTGCTCCGTCGAGCAGCAGCGGGCCGAGCGATGACCGCGGCCTCTTCTCCAGCATCAAGAGCATCTTCCGTAGGGGGTAGGGAGGCGCGATGCCGAAGTTTCCGTCGAAGGAATGGCTGGACGAAGCCGTCCGGCTCACCAATGCAGACCCGGAGTGCGCCATCGCCGGCAAGGGATGGAAGGGCGACTTCGGGGCCATCATCGAGGCGGAGAAGGGCAAGCTGGACAAGTCCTTCGTCGTCCACGTGGAGCCCGGGGACTGCGACATCAAGCGGGCCCGCGTGCTGTCGGATCCGGACGACCTGGACGAGCTGGAGCCGGTGTACCTGGCCCGCGCGCCGTACTCCGTCTGGAAGCAGCTGCTGCTGGGCACGTTGGATCCGGTGGAGGCGGTGCTCAAGCGCCGCATCTCCATGCGGGGGGACCTGCAGCCGCTCATCGAACGCATGCGCTACAAGGGCATCGCCGACCGCGTCTTCGCCGCGCTGAAGACCGAGTTCCCCGACGGCCCCTGAGGCCAGAGGACACCCATGGGCATCCGCGACGACTTGAAGAAGCAGGCGCTGGGACTGTCCAGCATGGCCATGGAGAAGCTCATGGCCGACGAGAAGCGCGCCATGGCCGTGGCCCAGGCCATTGGCCGGGTCCAGCGCGGAAAGCAGGCCCTGGACCGCGGACAGGAAGAGGTCATGAAGGCCCTGCACTTCGCGCCGAAGGGCGACTTCAAGGCCGTGGGGAAGCAGCTCGCGGGCCTCAAGCGCCGCCTGCGCGAGCTGGACGAGAAGCTGGAAGCGCTCGCGGAAGAATCCTCCTAGAAAAGGCGTTGACACCCACGCGCACGAATGGCATTTACCGCCGCGTCCGTTGCGCAGCGGTGGCGCGGCGGGCGGCACAGACAGCAGGGCGCGTAGCTCAGCGGTAGAGCACTGCCTTCACACGGCAGGGGTCGCAGGTTCGAAACCTGCCGCGCCCACTCAGAAAGGCCGTGAGTCCTCAGGGGCTCACGGCCTTTCGCTTTTCCAGCTCCTGACAGTCGCTGTTCGCCGGGCGGAGGCGCCCGTTGGCTGCCGCACGCGGCCGGGCCGCAGTGTCGGGTTCCGGCGCAATCGGCAGGGTCGGGGCGTGGCCGGGGATCCGCGGACTGTGCGACCTTCCTGGCCGTGCCCAGGACATTGCGATTCACGTGGGATCAGCAGGGACGGGCGGTCGTGAGTGGCCTGCCGCCCGACGACGTGCTGGCGGACTACCTCGCCCAGGAGCTGCGGCCGGATGCGAACCGGGCGCAGGGGATGCTGCGCGAGCTGACGGCGCTGCGGCAGGGACAGCGGGAGCGGTGGGACGTCACCGGGGAGACCTGGAGCCTGGAGCTCAACCGGGCCCGGGCCTCCATCCACAGTGAGGTGGCCATCCCCGGCCGCTCCCAGGACCTGCCCCTGGAGGAGTTCGAGGACGCCATCCGCTCCTGGCTGGAGTTCATGGAGCTGTCGCGGGGCCACTGAAAAAAGAGGCCCGAGCCCCCATGCGCTTCGAGGGCCCGGGCCCGGAGCCCCACACCCCATGGGACCCACAGCCGGAAAAATGTTGGTTCCGCGGGAGCGTCAGCTCTTCGCGGTGGCCGCCGCGTCGCGGCTCACATCCGAAGACGCCTCAGCGTTGGGCGCGTGCGGCGGCGTGTTCTTGGCCTTCACCAGCGAGGCCACGATGCTTCCGCCCAGCACCAGCGCGATGACGCCCAGGGAGACGGCCGGGGACAGGTGCACCACGTCCACCAGCGCCATCTTCGCGCCCACGAAGACGAGCACGCCGGACAGGCCGACCTTCAGGTAGGTGAACTTCTCCATCGCGCCGGCCATCAGGAAGAAGAGCGAGCGCAGGCCCAGGATGGCGAAGATGTTCGACGTGAAGACGATGAACGGGTCGCGCGTCACCGCGAAGATGGCGGGGATGGAGTCCAGCGCGAAGAGCACGTCGGACGCCTCCACCAGCATCAGCGCCATGAGCAGCGGCGTCGCCAGCTTGCGGCCGTTCTCCACCGTGACGAAGTGCTGCCCGTGGAAGTGCGGCGTGGAGGGGATGACGCGGCGGGCGGTGCGCATCAGCCAGCCGTCCTCCGGGTGCTCTTCATGGTTGCGCTGGATGAAGAGCTTCACGCCCGTGATGATGAGGAAGGCGCCGAAGACGTAGATGAGCCAGTGGAAGCGCTCCAGCATCGCCACGCCCGCGAAGATCATCGCCGCGCGCAGCACCAGCGCGCTCAGGATGCCCCAGAAGAGGACCCGGTGCTGGTAGAGGGCCGGGACCTTCATCGTGGAGAAGATGACGACGAAGACGAAGATGTTGTCGACGGAGAGCGACTTCTCGATGAGGTAGCCGGTGAGGAACTCCATGCCCGGCCCGGCGCCGTAGCGCCACCACAGGAAGGCGTTGAACGCCAGCGACAGGCTCACCCACACCGCGCTCCAGGCCCCGGCCTCCTTGAAGCTCACCGTGTGCGCCTTGCGGTGGAACACACCGAGGTCCAGCGCGAGCATCGCGAAAACAAACGCGATGAAGCCACCCCACATGAGGGGGCTGCCGATGGTTTGGAAGGATTCCAACGAGTTCACCTGGGGAAGGCACGGGGAGCCAACCCCTCTCAAATAGGAGCGTCGGCAATCTTCGGCAAATAGAGAATCCGGACGCGATACTTAGGGAAAACAGAAGTATCACCCAGGAGCAGGCGTCCCGCCGGGGAAGGGGGGCCGGACGGTCGGGGGCTCTTGAGGCCCTTGTCGCCAGGGGAAGTGTTCATTTCCGCCATGGTTTTCAATGACCCCGGCTGGAGAACGCTTTCACCGGGCCATTGAGACCAGCCGAGCGCCCGAACCTCCCGTGGCACGAGAGCCCGGAGGCTTGGAGCGTGGGTGACGGGGCCGCCGGCGAAGGCGTCGCGGCCGCTGCCCGTCTCGAGGGCCCCCGAGCACGGAAAACCCCCTGCCCGATGCGGAACCGATTTGTCTTCACGTCCAGCGCGCTGCTGGTGGCACTCCATGCCTTTGGCTGCGGCGCGAGCCCCGAAGGCGACACGACGACCC
>NZ_RAWF01000037.1:0-46579 GCF_003612075.1 Corallococcus sp. CA041A | reverse complement strand
GGCTCGGGGGGTTGTGGGGCTGGGGCGCGTGCCTAGCTTGGCCGCGTCCATGAAGAACGAAATGCACCCGACGGCGCGCCCGACGCGCGTGGCTCACGTGATGTATGGCCTGGAGATGGGCGGACTCGAACAGCTGGTGGTCCGGCTGTCCCAGCATGGCCGCGAGCGGGGCATCGACTCCGTGGTGCTGGCCCTGGGGCCGGACGGTCCGGTGCGCGAGCTGCTCCAGCGCGCCAACGTCCCCACGGTCTGGTTGGGAGGCCTCGCAGGCATGACGCCCGCGGCCATCCGCCGGCTGGCCCAGGAGGTGGATGCCTTTGGCGCTGACGTGGTCCATGGCCACGACGTGGGGCCCTGGCTCAACGCCGTCGCCACCCGGACGCTGCGTCCGCGCACGCCCGTGATGGGCACCTTCCATCAGACGGTGGAGCCGCAGGGCAAGCTGCGCCCCGCGGCCATGGCCGCCGCCATGTTCACCCAGTCCCTGGTCGCGTGCGGCAGCGAGGTGCGCGCCAGCCTGGAGCGCTGGAGCCCGAAGCTGCTCTCCAACGTGGTCACCATCGAGAACGGCGTGCCGCTGGAGGTGGCCACGGGCGAGGAGGCCCGCCGGGCCGCGCGTGAGCGGCTGGGTCTTCCCCAGGACGCCACGGTGGTGGGCTACCTGGGCCGCCTCTCCGAGGAGAAGGGCCCGGACCTGCTGGTGGACGCCTTCCTGCGCCACTTCGCGGACGCGAAGGACACGCACCTGGTGATGATTGGCCCCGGCCCGATGGAGGCCTCGCTGCGCGCTCGTGCCGCCGCGTCTCCGCTGTCAGGACGGGTGCACTTCACGGGCGCGCTGCTGGAGGCGAGCAAGCTCCTGCCCGCGTTCGACGTCTACGTGCAGCCGTCCCGCCGTGAGGGCCGCTCGCTGTCGCTGCTGGAGGCGATGGCGGTGGGGCTGCCCACGGTGTCGCACGCCATCCCGGCCATCCGCGAGGTGCACAGCGATGGTCAGACGGCGCTCCTGGTGAAATCCGAAGACGTGGATGCGCTCGGTGGCGCGGTGAAGCGTCTGGCCCACGACGCGGAGCTGCGCTCCCGGCTGGGCGAGGCCGCGAAGCGCGAGGCGCAGCGCTACTCGCTGTCCACGATGGTGGATACGTACGCGAAGCTCTATCGGGGTGCCGCGGCTCGCGCGCAGGCGTGAGAGGGCACGGAGGACCACGCGTGCCGCACTCCACCATCCTCCATGTGCGCAGCACCTGCGGCCTGTATGGCGCGGAGCGGGCGCTGCTGTCGCTGGCCTCGTCCACGCCGTCGCCGTGGCGCGCGCAGGTGTGCAGCCTCGTTTCGCCCGGGCGGGTGGACGTGCTGTCGGGCGCGGCTCGGGAGCAGGGGCTGGACGCGCTGACGCTGGAGGTGCCCGGCCGCTTCAGTGCGATGGCCGTGGCGACGCTCGCATCGGAGGTGCGCAGGCGCGGCGTGGGGCTGCTGCACGCGCATGACTACAAGTCGCTCACGCTGGGAGCCGCCGCGAGCGCGCTCGCCGGAGTGCCGCTGGTGGCCACGTACCATGGGGACACCGGCGCCACGCCCGCGCTGATCGCCTATGAGGGCTTCGCGCGCGTGCTGGGTAACTGCACACGCGCGGTGGCGGCGGTATCGCGCGAGCTGACCGCGCGCCTGCGCCGGTACGTCCACCGCTCGCCGGTGGTCTACATCCCCAACGCGCTGCCGCTCGCGGATGAATGCACGGAGGAGGAGCGGCTCCTGGCCCGTGAGGCACTGGGGCTCGCGCCGGAGGGTTCCGTCATCGCGCTGGTCGGACGCCTGTCGGTGGAGAAGGGGCCCCAGGTGCTGCTGGACGCGATGCACCGGCTGGCCCGGACGCCTGGCGCCACGGTGCCCACGCTGCTGCTGGTGGGCGATGGCCCGCTGCGCGAGTCGCTGGAAGCGCAGGCTCAAAGGCTGCCGGTGCGCTTTCTGGGATTCCGCTCGGAGGTGCGCAGCGTGTACGCGGCGGCGGACGCGGTCGTGATGCCATCCCTGCGCGAAGGCATGCCGCTGGTCGCGCTGGAGGCGATGGCGCTAGGAAGGCCGCTGGTGGCTTCCGGAGTAGGGGAGTTGCCCCACGTGCTGGGCACGGGGCGCGGGCTCGTGGTGCCTCCGGGCGACGCGGGCACGCTGGCCTCGGCGCTCGCGGGATTGCTCACGGCGCCTGGATGGCGCACGCGGATGGCGCAGGCGGCGCGTGAGTACGTCGTGGCCCACCACGCACCGGAGCGGATGGCGAATCGCTACATCGAATCCCTCTACCTGCCCGCCATGATGGACCCACGCGACGAGCAAGTCGCGGCCGGGTAGGGCAACCGAGGCATCACCGCCTCATTTCCCGGAAATCGCCGCGGCACCCCTCCTGTCCGAGACGGGCCAAGCCTGTCCGACAGTCGGACCGGCTTTTCACGGCTCGGATGGGCGGAGGCCCTCGTCGGCTTCGGCCGCCCAAAAGCTGTAGGACAGTCGGACAGGTTTTCAGGGGCCGGATGGGCGGAGGCCCCCGTCGGCTTCGGCCGCCCAAAAGCTGTAGGACAGTCGGACAGGTTTCCAGGAGCCGGATGGGCGGAGGCCTCCGTCGGCTTCGGCTGACCAGAAGCTGTAGGACGGTCGGACAGGTTTCCAGGAGCCGGATGGGCGGAGGCCCCCCGTCGGCCTCGGCCGCCCAAAAGCTGTAGGACAGTCGGACAGGTTTCCACGGTTCGGGTGGGCGGAGGCCCCCTCCAGCCGAGGCCTCCGAGAACGTGTCCGACTGTCGGACAGGTTTGTGCCGTGCTCTCCCGGCGGGCGAGCCCCTCGCGGAACCCATGTCCGCGGGCCTGGACGTGCGGTGGCGGCCCACCGCACCGGGCCGGAGACTCAGTTGGCTTCCGCTCCGGAGAGCTTCTCCCCTTCGCCGCTCACGGACACCGCGTTCAGGTAGAGCTCGCCCAGCCCGGCCCCGATGCCGTCCCATGCGAAGGACTCCGCCATGCGCCGGGCGTTCTGTGCCAGCCGGCTGCAGAGGTCCGGATCCTTGCGCAGCCGGCGCAGCGCGATGGCGAACTCCTCGGGGGACTCCGCGAGGAGGACGTGCTGCCCCTCCACCACCGGCAACCCCTCCACCGCCAGGCGCGTGGCCACCACGGGCACGCCCGCCGCCGCGGCCTCCAGTACCTTCAGGCGCGTCCCGCTGCCTGCTCGCAGCGGAATGGCCGTCGCCAACGCGCGCGCCAGGTACGGCGCCACCGACGGCACCGAGCCCGTCACCACCAGCCGCTCGTTCTCCAGGGCTCGCACGGACGCGGGCGGACTGCGGCCCACCACCATCAGCTTGCTGGTCGACAGGTCCGACGACACCAGCGGCCACACCTCGCGCGCCAGCAGCAGCACCGCGTCTTCATTGGGCCACCAGTCCATGGAGCCCACGAAGACCAGGTCGTCGCCCTTGCTCTCACGTGGCTCGAAGTCCGGCAGCTTCACGCCGTTGGGTACCACCTGCACCCGCTTCGCTCCCATGGCGCGCAGCTGCTCCGCGTCCACGGACGAACACGCCAGCACGGTGTCCGCCTGCCTCACGCACTCGCGCTCCAGCCGCTCCACCCGCTTGAACTGCCATTTCAGGAATGGACGCATCGGCGGCGGGCTCAGCGGCGCCATCCGCGCGAGCAGCTGGCTCTCCACGTTGTGCTCGTCGATGACCAGGTGCGCGGACGGGTTGAGCTGCCGCGCCACCGGCAACAGCTGCGCCATGTGCAGGTGGTCGAAGTGGATGATGTCGAAGGGGCCTCGCTCCGCTAGCACCCGGCGCAAGGCGTCCTGCACGCCCTGGCGCGCGAAGCGGACGTAGGTGAGCGGCGTGCCCCGCAGGAAGGCCCTCGTGCTGTTCAACGTCTCCTCGGGGGCCACGCGCGGCAGGTCCACCAGATGCAGCCTCGATGCCGGAACGCCCAGCTCTCCCAGCCAGCGCTTGAAGCCCTCTGCGTCGTTGCCCGCCCGGTGCACCGCGAACACGTCCAACGAGAAGCGCGAGGCAAGGGCGCGCACCAGCTCGAGCGTGCGCAGGGTGCCGCCCGTATCCGAAGGCAGCGGAACATAGGGAAGGATGGCGAGTACGCGTCGCACGGTGGGAATCCAGGCCTGCTTCAGGAGACGGGTGAAGCCCGGCCGCGTGCTCCTCACCGCGGCCACCGGCTTGGTAAGCACCCTCGTTCCATGGGCCCAGGCCCACGCGGCGCTTTCCCGTCAATGGACAACACATCGTCCATCCGCGGCGTAACGGGATGCTGCATCGCGTCTTCCGAGCAACAGCCGTATTCCCGGCGGTCTTGACCCGGCGGGTGGGCCCCTGCCCGTGAGGGGCCTCGAAAAGGCGCGCTGTTTCCGGCATGAGGACGCACGGCGCAACGACGGAGGATGCCATGGGCCTTGAGCAGACGCAGGGGGCCGCGGCGCGCGAGCGAATCGCGCGGGTGCGGCAGGTGATGCGGGAGCGTGGTGTGGCGGCGGTCTGGGTCCCGACGAGCGACCCGCACCTGTCCACCTACGTGCCGGCCCGCTGGAAGGGGCGGGAGTGGGCGTCTGGCTTCACCGGCTCGCTGGCCACGCTGGTGGTGACGGCGGACTACGCCGGCCTCTGGGTGGACAGCCGCTATTGGGATCAGTCGGACGCCCAGCTGAAGGGCAGTGGCATCGCGACGGTGCGGACGACGAACGCGCCCGGGCAGTCACACCTGGACTGGCTGGCCGCGAACGTGCCGCCGGGGCAGACGGTGGCGGTGGATGGGGCGGTGCTGGGCCTGGGCGTGGCGCGCTCGGCGGCCTCGCAGCTGTCCGCGGCGGGGTTGGTGCTGCGCACGGACCTGGACGTGGTGGCGGAGGCGTGGGCGGACCGGCCGCCGCTTCCCTCCGCGCCCGTGTTCGCGCACGCGCTGTCACCCGTGCCGCGGACCGACAAGCTGCGGGCCGTGCGCGCGGAGATGGGCGTGCTGGGCGCGACGCATCACTTCATCTCCACGCTGGATGACGTCGCGTGGCTGATGAACCTGCGCGGCGCGGACGTGGACCACCTCCCGCTGTTCCTCGCGCACCTGCTGGTGGAGCCCGGTGGGGCCCGGCTGTTCATCGGGGAGGGGAAGGTGCCGGACGCGCTGCGCTCGGCGCTGGAGGCGGATGGCATCACCCTCCACCCGTATGGCGAAGCGGCCCGCGCGCTGGGGGCGTTGGCGGACGGGACGCGGCTCCTGGTGGATCCCCGGCGCATCACCCACGGCCTGCGGCAGGCGGTGCCCAAGGGCGTGACCGTGGTGGAGGGGCTCAACCCATCCACCGTGGCCAAGTCGCGCAAGACGGACGCGGAGCTCTCGCACTTCCGCGACGCGATGGAGCAGGACGGCGCGGCGCTGTGCGCGTTCTTCGCCTGGTTCGAGTCCGCGCTGGGCCGCGAGCCCATCACCGAGCTGACCGTGGATGAGCGTCTCTCCGCGGAACGGGCGCGGCGCCCGGGCTTCGTCTCGCTCAGCTTCTCCACCATCGCCGCGTACAACGCGAACGCCGCCATGCCGCACTACCGGGCCACGGAGGCCTCGCACGCGACGGTGTGCCTGCCGGGGCAGAAGCCGCAGGGCCTGCTGCTCATCGACTCCGGCGGCCAGTATCTGTCCGGCACCACGGACATCACCCGCGTGGTCCCCGTGGGCGAGCCCACGCCCGAGCAGCGGCGCGACTTCACGCTGGTGCTGCGCGGAAACATCAACCTGTCCCGCGCCCGTTTCCCTCGGGGGACCCGCTCCCCGAACCTGGACGCGCTGGCGCGCGCGCCGCTGTGGGCGGAGGGGCTGGACTACGGCCACGGCACGGGCCACGGCGTGGGCTTCTTCCTCAATGTCCACGAGGGGCCGCACGGCTTCTCTCCGACCCTGCCCAATGACCTCACCACGGCGATGGAGCCGGGGATGATCACCTCCAACGAGCCCGGCCTCTACCGTCCGGGCCGCTGGGGCATCCGCATCGAGAACCTCATCGCCGCCGTGCCGGACCGCAAGACGGAGTTCGGCGACTTCCTGCGCTTCGAGACGCTGAGCCTCTGCCCCATCGATACGCGGCTGGTGGACCCGGCCCTGCTGTCCCGCGAGGAGGTGGATTGGCTCAATGCCTATCACTCCACCGTGCGCGAACGGCTTGAGCCCCACGTCGAAGGTGCGGCGCGCGACTGGCTGCTCCAGCGCACCCAGCCGCTCTGAACCGCACTGCTCGCGACCTGACGGAAAGGCAGACGCGTCACTGGACGCGTCGCGCTGAAGGCGCGCAAGCTGAGCTGAGCGGGGGGCCGGCTCCGCATGTGATGGGAAGGACTTCGCATGCGACTGACCCGAGTGCTGTTCCCCCTGCTGGCGATTCTCCCCCTCCTGGCCTGTGGAGACAGCAATGGCGGCGTGGGGGAGAGCTGCGGTGAGGACGGCTGTGATTCCGGCCTCTCCTGCCGGAGGGACTTCCCCGGCACCTTCTGCGCGCAGGACTGCACCGCGGAAGGGGAGGGCGGAGGCTGTCCGTCCGGCACGCTGTGCACGCGCCAGTTCGACGCACTGATGTGCTCGCCCGTCTGTGACGCCGAGTCCGACTGCCGGGACAGCTACGCCTGCAACGGCGTCAGCAACACGAACCTCAAGGCCTGCCAGGTCAAGCTGTAGACGTGACAGGTGGTTTTGCAAGCCTGGCCATTGATGAATGGAATCCAGGGAATGCAGGCTCGTGGGCATGAACGGTCCCTCCTGGTCGCTTCGTTCCCTCCCACCCGCGGTCCGCCCGACCTCTCCAGTGCCCCGGTGGACCAACGCAGCTGCCACGCGGGCTTCGTGCTGACCACGACCCACTTCGAGACCTGGTCCGCGCCCAGCTCCATCTGGACGGGCACTTCCCGCAACTACACCCCGGGCCTCTTCGAGCGCGCCCCCAACGACGTCATCGCCATCATTGACGGACTGGGCACCCAGCGCGTCCTGGTGCGTTAGCTGGTTCGGGCGGACAGTGTCCGCTGGCGGGGAATGGCCAGGACCCCGGACATGGGCTGGATTGGGGCCCATGTCCAAGTCCCCGCCGTCGCGCCGCTGGATGCTGACCGCCTTCCTCGTCTGGCTCCCCGGGCTCGTGCATGTCTTCCCGTTCCTGGGCGTCTACATGCTGATGTTCAACAAGGCCTACGCCCTGGCGATGTTCGTCGGCTTCGCCCTCACCGGGCTCGCCCTGGGCCTCATCCAGGCGCTCACGCGCGGCCTCAGGGCGCTGTGGGTCACCCCGGCGTCCTTCGTCGTGGGGTGGACGCCGTTGCCGCTGCTCATGTCCATGGACGCCCCCTTCGGCGTCGTGTGGGTGCTGACCCTGTTCACCTCCGCCGGGTGCGTGGGCCTGGGCCAGTGGATGCTCCGCTCCGACGCTCCGGCCTGAATCGCCCTGGAGGGCATGACGCGGCCGGACAGGAGCGGGGGCTCCTCGGGGAAATTACATAGCGTCCGCTATGCCTCCCTGCGTCATGTGGGGCCCGCGCGATCCATGTAACCCGCAGAGCGACACTGGCGTATCGCCTGCATCGCTCCGGGATTCACGCGATTGCGGAGAGTCAGGCAACATTCGCCGCGAAATGTAGAGAATCCCGGGGACTTTTCTCGATTCTCGAAAACGTAGGAGCTCCGCCCATGACCACCCCCATTGATGGTTCCGCCGCCGCCGCTGCCCGTGCCGCCGCCGAAGCCGCCGCGCGCGCCGCCGCCGAGGCCGCTGCCCGCGCCGCCGCCGCCGCGAAGGCCGCCGCTGACGCCGCCGCGAAGGCCGCCGCCGAGCAGGCCGCGAAGCAGCAGACGCAGCAGCAGATGCAGCCGCAGACGAAGCAGCCCACGGTGAAGCTCTTCAATGACGGGTTCTCCTCGGGCGGCGCGCAGAACAACCGCGGCGGGGTGAACCGGCTGACGGGCGAGACGACCAACCCGTTCGCCACGCCGCTGGGCACCAGTGGCGGCCATGCGCGTCCCCTCACCGGCCCGGTGCCGGGCAGTGCCAACGGCGCGGTCCCGGTGCGGGCCGACGTCAACGGCGCTGCTCCGGCGGGGGAGACGCAGCCGCCCCACGCGGAGGCGCTGCCGGACAAGCCGGAGGATTTGCCCAAGCTCTTCCCGGAGCTGAAGGACAAGAGCAAGGAGGACCTGAAGAAGGCCTACGACTCGCTCAACAAGCTGGGCACCGGCTCCTTCTCCGAGAAGGCCACCGCCCTGGGCGAGCTGGCCTCGCAGTTCCCGGAGACCGTCCCCAACGCCCTGGAGCGCATGGGCATCAAGGACGACAAGCTGGCGAAGCTGGCCACCAACTCGGACGCGCTCACCTCGCTGGGCAAGCTGACGGACCCCAAGGCGAGCAAGACCGACAAGGCGCAGGCGGCCCTCACCCTGGCGAAGGCCGCTGGCGACATCTTCGCGCCCGAGGACCTGAAGGGCGTGCTGGACACCGCGCTCAAGGGGCTGCCCGCGGCGGAGAAGCTGGTGGGCGCCATTGGCAAGTGGACGGACCCCAACGCCTCCGCCACCGACAAGGCCTCCGCCACGCTGGAGCTGGGCAAGGCGCTCAAGGACTTCGCCGGGGACAAGTTCCCCGCGCTCGCCAATGACCTGCGCAAGCTGGACGGGTCGCTGCGCGCCGCGGGCGCCGCCATCACCCTGGCGGACCCCAACGCGTCCACGCAGGACAAGGCGCTGGCCGCGGCTCAGCTGCTGGCGGAGGTGCCCGACCTCAAGAAGGACCTCAAGGCCTTCGCGGACGTCCTCAAGAACGCGGGCGTGAAGAACGCGACGGACGTGGCCCAGCAGGGCTCGCAGCTGGCCAACGTGAAGGTGAAGGGCCTGGATCCGCAGCTCGCGTCCAAGCTCACGCCGGATCAGCTGAAGAAGCTGGAGTCCGCCGCCACCAGGCTGGGCGGTCCGGAGTCGATGGAGGCCGCGCTCAAGGGCATCACCGACCCCAAGGCCCTGGACAACCTGGTGGGCCAGCTGGGCAAGGTGGACGCGGAGGCCGGCAAGAAGCTGGTGAGCGCCCTGGGCGGCATGGAGCACAAGGTCCTCAACGAGGTCCTGTCGGATCCGAAGACCACGGAGCAGTTCGCCAAGCTCGCGGGCAAGCTGGACGGCGACGCGGCGAAGATCGTGTCCAAGCTGGTGACGGACATGGACTCCGGCGCCGTGAAGGCGCTGCTCAAGCTCACGGACGGCCTGGGCGCGGACGCGCTCAACACCACCGTGAAGGGCCTGGGCCCGCTGCTGGACAAGGCGGGCAGCAAGCTCGTGGGCCAGGGCCTCAAGGTGATGGAGAAGGTGCTGGGCAAGATCGGCGTGGAGATCACCGCCGACGTGGCCGGCAAGGTCTTCAAGAACCTGGCGAAGGTCGTCCCGGTGGCGGGCGCGCTGCCCAACGCCATCGACGCGGTGAAGTACGAGAAGGAATCCCTGGAGCTGCACGGCAAGAACAACGACCTGGGCTACTTCGCGCACACCGCCGCGGCGCTGAACGTCGCGGACGGGGCCCTGGGCATCGCCCTGGATCTGACCGGCGTGGGCGTGGCCGTGGACGTGGGCGCCAGCGTGCTGCTGGGCGCCGCCGAGCTGGCGATGGACATCGGCTTCAGCCAGGAGAAGGCCAAGTACGAGGCCGACCCGGAGGGCTACAAGGCCCCGGACTGGATGAAGGCCGTGAACCTGGCGGGCGCCGCCGCGCAGGGCCCCGCGGGCCTGGCGCACATGGCCGCGTACTACGGGCCGGAAGGCACCGCGCAGCTGATCCAATGGGGCGTGGAGAAGGCCGCCAAGGGCGCAGTGAAGGCCGCCGAGTTCGTGGGCGTGTCCCAGGCGGAGCTGGCCGGCGACGGCCTCAAGGGCGCCGCGAAGGTCATCCACAAGCTGGCGGACGTGGTGCGCAACCCGTCCAAGTACGGCGAGGCCGCGGTGAAGGCGGCCACGGAGGCCTTCAACACCGCCATCGAGAAGGGCGGCGAGCTGGCGAAGGAGGCCAAGGAGGTCCTCGACGGCGTCATCGACGGCGCGAAGAAGCTGGGTGAGAAGGGCCTGGAGACGCTCAAGTACATCGCCCAGAACCCGGGCGAGGCCGCGAAGAAGGCGCTCGACGGCATCAAGAGCGTGGTGGACTCCGGCCTGGACCTGGCCACGGACGCCGGCAAGGCGCTCTACAAGCAGGCCGTCTCCACGCTGAATGACCTGAAGGCCGGCTACGACAAGCTCACTGGCGCCGCGAAGGAGAAGGCCAAGGAGCTCATCGACGGGGCGACGACGCTCGTCTCCAACACGGTGAACAAGGCCAAGGAGCTGGGCGAGAAGGGCCTGGAGCTGCTGGCCTGGACCGCGCAGAACCCGGGCGAGGCCGCGGCCAAGGCCAAGGAGGCCATTGGCGACGCCCTGGCCAAGGGCGGCGAGCTGGCCAAGAAGGCCTGGGAGTCCGTGAAGGACCTGGGCGCCGCGGGCGCCGAACTGGCGGAGGGCCTGGTGAAGGGCCTGGCCAACGCGGGCGAGAAGGCCGTGGAGACGCTCAAGTACATCGCGGAGAACCCCGGCGAGGCCCTCTCCAAGGCCGGCGAGTGGGTGGGCAGCACGCTGTCGAGCATGGCGCGCAAGGGCGGCGAGCTGGCCACCAAGGCTGCGGGGGCCATCAAGGACTTCGTCGACAACCGCGTGTCGTGGGCCAAGGACTTCGCCAAGGACCTGCTCAAGGACGGCGTGGAGTCCTTCAAGAACGTCGCCAAGGCCTGGAAGGACAACCTCACGGAGGGCGGCAAGGAGCTGCTCGTCGCCGTGGCGGACCTGGGCGACGCGGGCGTGGATGCGCTCAAGGACCTGGCTGGCGCGGGCGGTCAGCTGGCGGAGGCCGCCATCGGCCACCTGGGCAATCTGGCGAAGGACGGCGTCGAGGCCGCCAAGGACGCGCTCGGAGTGCTCGCGGACCTGGGTGGCGAGATCGGCGACCTCGCCGGGGACGTGGCCGGCAAGGTGAAGGACTTCTTCGACGACCTCATCCCGGACGACATCCCCGGCATCCCGGGCATCTAACCCACCGCGTCACAGGCCTGTAGCGCCGCACGGGGTCTGTTCCTTCAGGGGAACAGGCCCCGTTCGCGTTGATTGTGTGTGATTGAAAATTTCCACAAATCACCGTGGGTCAACGGCTGTGAAGCAAGGCGGACCCGGGGTGTCATCGTTGCCCGTTCGTGACAGGCCTCATAGTCCAGACAAGTTTGAGCGGAAAATTACGAACTGGTTAAACTGTGAGATCTTTATTTCCAGATCTCACGCAACTCACAGGGAGGGGTCTGGATAATCGGGGCAGGAATCACAGCCTCCACCGAGGAATCCCCGAATGAGCCTCTCCGCGACGACGTCCCAGCGCACGAACTCTGTCTTCTCGAATCGTTCCCAGGCTGTGACGACGAGCCCGGTTCGCAACAGCTCGAACCCCAACGCCATCCTGTCCCAGTACCAGCCGACGGGCGCCTCCGCGCGCACGGCGCGGCAGGACGGGCTGCAGCCGGGCGTGGCCGCGTCGACGAAGATGGCGCAGACGGACCTGGCGCGCCTGAAGCAGTACAAGGGCAACATCGAGGCGGCGGCGGCGAAGCACGGCCTGCCCCCCGCGCTGCTGGCGGCCATCGCCAGCCGTGAGTCGCGCGCGGGCGCGGCGCTGGACCGGACGGGCCACGGCGACGGCGGCAACGGCTTTGGTGTGATGCAGGTGGATCACCGCTACCACACGACCAAGGGTGGCCCCACCAGCGCGGAGCACATCGACCAGGCGGCGGGCATCCTCAAGGGCTACGTCAACGACATGAAGAAGGCGCACCCGGACTGGTCCGAGGCGCAGCAGCTTCGTGGCGCGGTGGCCGCGTACAACTCCGGCCCGGGCAACGTCCGCACCCTGGCGGGCATGGACGTGGGCACCACGGGCAATGACTACTCCAACGACGTGTGGGCGCGCGCGCAGGCGCTGGCGCCGCACTTCGGCGGTGCCGCGACGCCCGGCGCCACCAACACGAACGCCAACACCCCCACGCGTCCGTCGCAGACCGCCGACACCTTCGAGCCCGCGAACACCCCCCAGCGGCCGGGGGCGAAGACGTGGACCCCCGCGCCCTCGATGGACCAGGTGAAGGTGCGTGGCAACAACCTGCGCGAGGGCATGCAGGGCCCGGCGGTGAAGCAGCTCCAGGAGATGCTGGGTGTCCCGGCGGACGGCAAGTTTGGCCCCGTCACCAAGAAGGCCGTGGAGGACTTCCAGCGGGCGAACGGCGTGAAGGCGGGCAGCAACGCGGGCCAGGTCGGCCCCGACACGCTCAAGGCGCTGCAGGGCAACCGCCCCGGCACCACGAACAACACCCAGGGCACGAACAACACCCAGGGCACGAACAACACCCAGGGGACGAACAACAACGGCGCGGTGCTGGGCAACGGCGTCCGCATCGACACCAACAACGCCACGCTGAAGAAGCTGGCCACGTCCCGCCTGAACAACGGCCAGACGGGCTACTGCGTGCGCACCACGCTGGACAACATGACCCGGCTGGGCATCCCGAACACGCCGGCGGCGACGGGCAACGACCCGAACAACCCCCGCGGCGGCATGGCGCAGATGCTGCGCAACGGCTGGGAGTCCATCCCGTTCCCGGGCGCCCAGCAGAAGGCCATCAAGAGCCCGTACGGCAACGCGACCGCGAACGTCGTGTCCGCGGACCAGTACCGGAAGCTCGTGGCGGACGGCAAGGTGCCGGACGGCGCCATCATCTTCCAGTCGCGCCACGGCTGGGACTACAGCGGCGGCTCCAAGGGCAACGACATGGGCATCGTGCGCAACGGCGGCAAGACGACCCACAACTACCAGGACATGAACTCCATCATCTATTCGGACTGCAAGGAGGTCGTCATCCTGGTCCCGAAGGGCGCCATCCAGCGCGACTGATGTGAGTCGAGTCGGGTAGGTCGAGGAGGGGGCTGGAGCTGAAAAGCTTCAGGCCCCCTCTTTCGTCAGCAGCTCCGCGCCCAGCTTCCTGGCCGCGTCCAGGAACTCGTCCCCCAGCTTCGTGCCGCGCACGGCGCGCGCCAGTGACAGCGCGCCGTACATGAGCGCGATGGCGGTCAGCGCCTTCTCCCGGCGCCGCGCCCCAGCGGGCAGCAGCTCCGCGTACGACTGGACGAACTCCTGCAGCTCCGCCTCCAGCGCGCCCCGGTAGGGCTCCCCCGCGCGTGACACCTCCGAGGTGATGCTGGGCAGCGGGCAGGTGGGCGTGACGCCGTCGCGGTGCTTGCGCGACAAGTAGCGCACCAACACCTTGAGCGCGGGCGCTTCCGGCGCATCCTCCTTCGCCTTGCGCAGGAGCGCGTTCCACGTCGTGCGAGCGGTCGCCCGGAGGGTCTCCGTGAAGAGGTGCTCCTTCGAGTCGAAGTGACCGTAGAAGCCGCCCACGGTGAGCCCCGCCCCCTTCATCACGTCCATGATGGAGCTGGCCTGGATGCCCCGCTCCAGCAGCAGCGTGGCGGCGGACGCGAGGATGGCGTCATGCGACTTCTGCTTCTGCTCCGTCTTCTGCGTCATGATGGATGACGGCAGTAATCTTGCCGCCATCCACCGTCAAGATGGCGCTCCCTCGCGCGCCTGCTACTTCTTCTTGCGCGAGCCGTCCTCGTAGAAGGCCTCGTCCTCCACGAGTCCTCCGTCGGGGTTCCAGCGCTTGCGCTCGGTGACGCGGTCCTTCGTCCACTGCGAGTCCTCGATGAGGGTGCCGTTCTCCGCCCACACCTGGCGGCGGCCTTCCGCCTTGCCCTTCACGTAGTGCTCGCGGCGCTCCGTGCCGCCGTCCGGGAGGAAGCTCTCCGTCACGCCGTCGGGGTCAAAGCCGTTGTGCCATTCACCCTTGACCAGATTCCGCCGCTCGCGCAGCGCGCCGTCGTCCTCGAAGAAGGACTCCACCGCGCGGTCTCCGGTCACGACGAGCTCATGCTTGCGCTCGCCGTTCTGGAAGTACTCCACGCGCTTCACCTGCTGGCGGCTCTTCCAGGTGACGACCTGCTTCTTGCCGCCGTCCTTGAAGAACTCCGTCTCGTCGCCCTCCCGCTCGCCCTTGGCCCAGGTCGTGGAGGTGAGGGCCTTCCCGTCGGAGTACCGCGTGCTCACGCCGTCGAGCACGCCCGCGGCGTACGCATTCGTCGCGGTGCGCTGCCCGTCCTTGTCGAAGAGCTCCGTCACGCCTTCGCGCCGTCCGTTCTTCAGCTGGATGACGGCGCGCTTCTGTCCGTTGGGGTGGAAGAACACGAGCGGCGAGGGCCCCTTCCAGACGCAGTCCTTCAGGCCCGCCTCCCACGAGGACTGGAGGCCACAGCCCGCCTTGGTCAGCCGCCCGGTCTCGTCGTAGTCCTCGTAGGTGCTCTTCGCGTCCTCCGGCTGCCGGTCCACGCGCCGGGACACCTTGCCGTTGGGGTGGTAGCGCAGCATCTCGCCCTGCTCGTTGTCGTCCACGTAATGGCTGGTCTCCACCAGCCGGCCGTCCTCGTGGCGCTTGAATCCGCCCTGGCGCTTGTCGGCCTTGTACTCCTGCTCCACGGCGCGGCCGTCGGACCAGCGGCGGACCTCCCAGCCGTCCTTCTTGCCGTTCTTGAACGCGACGGTGTGCGTCTCCTTCTTCGTGTCCTCGTCCACGCAGCGCACGGTGCCGGTGAGGTTCTTGGTGGTGTTGCCGTTGTCCAGGTTGATGGGCTTGCCCTGGAACGAGCAGTGCTCGATGGCCCACGCGGGCGCGGAGAACAGGGGCACGGACAGCACGAGAAGACGCATCACGGAAGGCGCGCGCATGGAGGGCTCACGAAAGAGGAAGGTGGATGCACCGTAGCCGCGAAGCGCCGGGTCCTGGAACGGCTTCCGGGCCCACACCCGCCATGGACATGGCGAGGGGGCCCGGAGGGAGACCGCGAAGTTGCGAAGGGGCTCTTCAGCGCGAGGCGACGGCCTGCGTCTCCGGCTTCGGCTCCAGGGTGGCCTTGGCGGCGTCGATGGCGGCCTGGATGTCCAGCTTGCCGCCGGTGATGACCTTGCCCTTGAGGTCCGGGTCCTGCTCCACCGTCTTGAGGATGAGGTCGCGCACCTGCACGGCCGTCAGGTCCGGGTTCTCCGCGAACATGCGCGCGGCGGTGGCGGCCACGGTGGGGGTGGCCATGGAGGTGCCGCTCATCTCCTCCCAGTCGTTGCCGGGCACGGTGCTGAGCACGTCCTCGCCCACGGCGGCCAGGTCCACCACCTTGTCGCCGTGCGACGAGAAGCGGGCCAGCTTGTCGTTGTTGCGGTCCATGGACGCCACGGTGAGGACGTTGGGCAGGTCCACGTTGGCCGGCATGTCCGGCACGTTGTTCATGTTGCTGCCGTTGCCGTTGGCCGTGGCCGCGAGCAGCAGGATGTCCGCGTCCGCCAGCTTCTGGATGGCGGCCTCCCAGCGCTTCTGGGACGCGGCGTCGCGGTAGGAGTCACCGAAGCTCGCGTTCGCGGCGCGGATGTTCACGCCGTGCTCGGTCTTCATCTTCACCAGGTAGTCCACCGAGCGCTCGAAGTTGGTGAGCAGGTCCGCGCCGTCGTACAGGCCGCCCACGCTGAGAATCTTCGCCTTGCCCGCGGCGATGCCGGTGTTGCCCTCGCCGTTGTCCTCGGCGGCGATGATGCCCGCCACGTGCGTGCCGTGGTCCGTGCCCTCGCCCTTGAACGGGTCGCCCTTGCCGGTGCCCACGTTGAAGCCGTGGATGTCGTCCGCGATGCCGTTGCCGTCGTTGTCGATGCCGTCCCCGTCGATTTCACCGGGGTTCGTCCACATCGCGTCGTCCAGGTCGGTGTGCTTGTAGTCCACGCCACCGTCGATGACCGCGATGACCGGCTCGCCCGTGAGCTTGGGCTTGGGCTGAGACGGATCCACCGGCTTCGTGTCGGCGATCTTGTTCGCGCCCGGCTTCACCGCGACGTTGCCGCCACCGAAGGCGAAGGCCGACGCCGGCACGCTGGCGCCCGGGGTCGAGGGACGGCCCGTCGGGCGGTCCACGAAGTTGGAGGGACGCGCACCCTGGGAGTCGAAGCCGTCACGCACCGTCAGGGGCTTCGCCTTGGGCGCCTGGGCGCGCGAGGTGGCCGTGTTGGTGGTGGGGGCGATGGAGGCGGGCGACTTGCGGTTGATTTCCATGGTGTTCCTCCGAGGGGGGATGAGGAGCGGCCTACTGACTCCTACATTGTCGCATGGCGCCATTTTAAGTTTCGTCCCCAATGGTTTTTCGGCGGGGCGAGGGCGTTAGGACAGGTCCACTTCCAAGGAGGACGCATGAGCCAGGAGCAGTGGACCGAGGTCGACCGCTACATCACCGACCACATGGTGGCGCCGGACGCCGAGCTGGACGCGGCACTGGAGGCGAGCGCGAAGGCGGGGCTGCCCGCCATCAACGTGGCGCCGAACCAGGGCAAGCTGCTGATGCTCCTGGCCCGGATGCATGGGGCGAAGCGCATCCTGGAGGTGGGCACGCTGGGCGGCTACAGCACGCTGTGGCTGGCGCGGGCGCTGCCGCCGGAAGGCCGCATCATCACGCTGGAGGCGGTGCCCAAGCACGCGGAGGTGGCCCGGGAGAACATCGCCCGTGCGGGCCTGTCCGACGTGGTGGAGGTGCGGCTGGGCAACGCGGTGGACACGCTCGCCCAGTTGGAGAAGGAGGGCCAGGCGCCGTTCGACCTGACCTTCATCGACGCGGACAAGGTGCGCACGGCGGAGTACTTCGCGTGGGCGCTCAAGCTGTCGCGCAAGGGCAGCGTCATCCTCACGGACAACGTCGTGCGCAAGGGTGGCGTCGTGGACGCGGACAGCACGGACGCGAACATCCAGGGCATGCGCCGCTTCTACGAGGCCGTGGCCGCCGAACCCCGCGTGAGCGCCACCGCCGTGCAGACGGTGGGCAGCAAGGGCTACGACGGCTTCTCGCTCGCGCTCGTCACGGGCGACCCGAAGTAGCGCTTGCGTCGCGGCCCCGTGCACCGGACGCACGGCCTTCGTGCGCCCGGTGCAGGTGGGAAGCGGACTACCAGACCTTCACGCGCTGCTCCGGCGTCAGGTAGAGGCCCTGGCCCGGCTTCACGTCGAACGCGGGGTACCACGCGTCCAGGTTGCGCACGGTGGCCGCGCGGAACATGCCGGGCGAGTGGCCATCCGTCACGAGCAGCCGGCGCAGCAGCGGTTCGCGGAACTTGTTGCGCCACACCTGCGCGAAGCCCAGGAAGAAGCGCTGCTCGCCCGTGAAGCCGTCCAGCGTGGGCGCGGGCTTGCCCTCCAGGGACATCACGTAGGCGTCATGGGCGATGGAGACGCCCGCCACGTCGGCGATGTTCTCGCCCAGCGTCAGCTCGCCGTTCACGTTCATGTCCGGCAGGGGCTTGTACGCGTTGTACTGCGCGGCCAGCGCCTTGCCCGCGGCCTTGAACTGCTCCAGGTCCTTGGGCGTCCACCAGTTGGCCAGCTTGCCCTTCGCGTCGAACTGCGCGCCCACGTCGTCGAAGCTGTGGACGATTTCGTGGCCGATGACGGAGCCGATGCCGCCGTAGTTCACGGCCGGGTCCGCGTTCGGGTCGAAGAACGGAGGCTGGAGGATGGCGGCCGGGAAGATGATGGAGTTCTGCTGCGGCGAGTTGAGCGCGTTGACCTCCTGGGGCGTCATGAACCACTCCATGCGGTTCACGGGCTTGCCCAGCTTGGCCAGGTTGCGCTGGTGCTCGAAGAGCTCCGCGCGCTCCGCGTTGCCGAAGGCGTCTCCCTTCACGATCTCCAGGCCGGAGTAGTCACGCCAGGTGTCCGGGTGGCCAATGCCCACCTGCACCGTGCCCAGCTTCTCCTTGGCGCGGGCCTTGGTCTCCGGCGACATCCACTCGAGCGCGTCGATGTGACGGCCGAGCGCGGCCAGGATGTTGCGCACCATCAGGTCCGCCTCGGCCTTGGCGGCGGGCGGGAAGTGCTTCTCCACGTAGCGCTTGCCCACCGCTTCACCCATGGCGAAGTTGGAGAAGTTCACGCCGCGCTTCCAGCGGTCGCTCAGCTGCTGCGCGCCGGAGAGCGTCTTCCCGCTGAAGTCGAAGCCCGCGTCCACGAAGGCCTTCGACAGGTACGGGGTTCCCTGCTGGATGGCGTGGAAGGCCAGGTAGTCCTTCCACGTCTGCAGGGGCTCGCTGCCCACCAGCTTCGCGATGCCGGTGATGGCGGACGGCTGCCAGACGATGAAGTCCTTCTGGGCCGCGAGGCCGGCGCTCGCGAAGTACGCGGCCCAGTCCATGCCGGGCGCCTTCTTCGCGAAGTCCGTCTGCTTCCAGGGGTTGTTCACCTTCTCCACGTCCTGCGTGTCCTGCGCGGACCAGTGGATCTTCGCGATCTTCATCTCCAGGCCGAAGATGGCGCGGGCCTTCGCTTCCGCGTCGGGGATGCCGGCGTTCTTCAGCTGGGTCGCGATGTGCTGCTGATACTTCTCCCGCACCTCTTTGAATCGCGGCGTGTCCTTCAGATAGAAGTCGCGGTCCGGCAGGCCCAGGCCGCCCTGGAGGATATAGGCGGCGTAGCGGCTGGGGTCGTTCAGGTCCTCCGCCACCCAGAGGCCCAGGAGCCGGTCCGTGGTGGAGTGCCCGGTGTTGAGCGGATCCACGTCGCTGCGCATCGTGGTGCCCAGCAGCGAGGCCAGGCCCTTGCGGTTGGCCACGGCGGCGATGCGATCCATCTCCGGCTTGAGCGGCGTGGCGCCCTTGGCCTCGATGGCGGCCTCGTCCATGAAGCTGGCGTAGAAGTCACCCAGCTTGCGCTCCTCGCTGCCGGCGGGGGCGTCCGACTTCCCGGCGGCCTCCAGCAGGTCGCGCGTCTGCTTCGTGGCGTCCTCGGCCAGGCGCGTGAACATGCCGAAGGAGGAGCGGTCCGGGGGAATCTCCGAGGTGTCCGCCCACTTGCCGTTGACGTAGCGGTAGAAGTCGTCGCCCGGAGCGACGGACGTGTCCATGCCCGGAGTGTCGATACCGAAGCTCCCGAAGTGCGGCTTGGGAGCGGCGGGGGCGGCCGGAGCCGGAGCCGGGGTGGCGGCGGCCTGGGCCGGCGGGGACTTCTCCGCGGGCGAGGTGGAGGCGCACGCGGTGATGAGCGCGGAAGCGCAGACGCCGAGCGTCATGCGCGCGGCGCCAAACGGCGGTCTGGAACGGAACGACATGGAGGCTCCTGGATGTTGCCCGTACGGGGTGGCGCACTCTGGCGCACGCGGGCGCGCCCCCAACAGCGCAAATGGCGGTTTCATCCCAGCCATTGCGTTCTGGACGTCCGGGGACGATGGCGCGGTGCGGTGTCCCACGGGCATCGAGTTCTGACTACGGTCAGGGGTTGAGCCATCCGGAGGGCCCATGACTCCCACCGCGTTTCGTCCCGCATACACGGTCCAGACCGCGCGCACCGTGCTCCGTTGCTGGTCACCGGCGGATGCGCCGCTGGCACTGCGAGCCATCGAAGCCAGCCTGGAACACCTGCGTCCCTGGATGGAGTGGGCGAAGCGCTATCCCATGAGCGTCGAGCAGCAGGCCGGGCAGCTGCGCCGGATGCGCGGTGTCTTCGACCTGGGACAGGACTTCGCCTACGGCGTGTTCAGTCGCGACGGCTCCGAGGTTCTTGGCGGCACGGGCCTGCATCCCCGGGTGGGCGAGGGGGCCCTGGAGATTGGCTACTGGATTTCTGCCAGTCACACGGGCCGGGGGCTCGCCACGGAAATGGCAGGGGCGCTCACCCGCGTCGCCTTCGAAGTGGAGGGCGTGCGCCGGGTGGAGATCCATTGCGACCCCCGCAACGTCCGCAGCTCGGCGGTCGCCCGGAGGCTGGGTTTCGTTCACGAAGGCACGTTGAGACAGCGGCTCGTCGCACCCGACGGCGCGCTCCGGGACACGATGATCTGGACCCTGCTCGTCGAGGAGTACGCCGCCAGCCCCGCCGCCGCGACCGTCGTCGAGGCCTTCGACGTGCTGGGGCAGAAGCTGCTCTGAGATAACAAACAACGCGCTTGGTTTGGAATTCTGCTTATTCTCGTCTGCGTATTGACTCGGGAATCAACGGGTCTCAATATGGCCGCGCTTCACTCCCCAGCCGCCCCCTGAGGTGTCTCAATGACTTTGAAACTCCCTGCGTGGTGCAAGCATTTGCCAGTGGTCATGTTGTTCCTGTTGCTGCCGCTCACGGGCCTGGCCCTGCCGACCACCGGCTTCCGGTTCGTCGACATCCCCGGCAGCGACGGCACCATTCTCAAGGCGAACTACATCGCGCCCACGACGCCGGGTCCGCATCCGGCCGTGGTCTTCATCTCGAGCTGGGGACTCAACGACCTGGAGTACCTGGCCCAGGCCAACGCGATGGCGCAGAAGGGCTACGTGGCGCTGTCCTATACGCCGCGCGGCTTCTGGGCCTCCGGCGGTGGCATTGATACGGCCGGACCGGCGGACATCGCGGACACGTCGCGCGTCATTGATTGGATGCTCGCCAACACGACCGCGAATCCCTCTCGCATCGGGCTCGCGGGTGTTTCTTATGGCGCGGGCATCTCGCTCATCGCCTCCGGCTTCGACTCGCGCGTGAAGGCGGTGGCGGCGCTCTCCGGCTGGTCGGACCTGGTGGCGTCGCTGTTCGGCGGAGAGACGCGGCGTCCGCAGGCGGTGGCGCTGCTGAACCTCGCCGCGACCCTGCTGGGCCGGCCTGGCCCCGAGCTGAGCACCACCATCAACGACTACTTCGCCAACCGGAACATCGAGTCCATCAAGGCCTGGGGGCGCGTGCGCTCGGCGGCCACGTACATCAGCCAGATCAACGCCAACAAGCCCGCCATCCTGATGGCCAATGCGTATGGCGACAGCCTCTTCCCGCCCAACCAGCTCGTGTCGTTCTACGGCCAGCTCGCGGGTCCCAAGCGGCTGGAGTTCGCGCCGGGCGACCACGCCGTCGTGGAGGCCACGGGCCTGCTGGGCCTGCCCAACGGCGTCTGGACCAGCGTGACGCGCTGGATGGACCAGTACGTCGCGGGCGTGGACACCGGCATCTCCCGTGAGGCGCCCGTCGTGCTGCGCACCTACGACGGCGACACGGAGGGCTATGCGTCCTGGGCCCAGGTCTCCAAGGGCACGCAGCGCTTCGGCCTGGGCGCCATCCGCGTCCTGGATGGCACCGGCACGCTGGGCGGCACGCCGTCGTCGAGCGGCTCGCGGACCGTCTGGTCCGGCTTCGACACGAACGCCGACGCGGGCGTGGCGCTGCTGACCAACGGGCTCCAGGCGCTGACCGGCATTCCGCCCGTGGTCTGGCTGCCGGGCGTCAACCGCCTCAACGCCGGCGTCTGGACGTCGTCCCTCACCACGAGCGGCGTCGCCATCCGGGGCTCGGCCACGCTGCGCCTGCGCGTCACGCCCTCCACCGCGTCGGGCACGGTCGTCGCCTACCTGTACGACCTCCTGGGCGACTTCGGCGGGCTCATCACCCATGTGCCCCTCTCGTGGAAGAACGCGACGCCGGGCGTGCCGCTCGACCTGGACCTGACGTTCCCCGCCACCGCGTACGACGTCCCCGTGCTGCACCGGCTGGCGCTCGTCGTGGACACGGAGGATCCGCTCTACCTGGACGCCAACACCACCGGCGCGACGCTGTCGCTCGGCGGGCCGTCCTGGTTGGACCTGCCGACGCGCTGACCACCGCGTGACGGGGATGGAGGGCGCGCTTGCTGGACGCCCTCCGTCATTCCAGCGGGCGTGTCCGGTGTGTTAACGCTCCCGGCGCCCATGGGAACCGCCGTCTCGGAACGCACCCGCGTCGCCCTGCTCGTCCTCGCTGGCGGCGTGCTGGCCCTGTTGCTGTCGCATCATCCCGCCATCCTGTCCGGGCTGCGCCTCGTACAGGGTGACGAGGGCGACGTGCGCTTCAACCACTACGTCCTGGAGCACGGCTGGCGCTTCGTGACCGGCGACCCGGCGCACGCGCGCTTCTGGGATCCGCCGATGTTCTACCCGGAGCTCAACGTCGCCGCGTACTCCGACGTGCTCCTGGGCGTGGCCCCGTTCTACTGGCTGTGGCGCGCGCTGGGCCTTGGCGCGGACCTGTCGTGGCAGGCGTGGTCGCTCACCATGGCGGCGCTCAACTACGCCGCGGCGGTGTGGCTGCTGCGGCGAGGCTTTGGCCTGCGCGTCTTTCCCGCAGTGGTGGGCGCGGTGCTCTTCACGGCCGGCGCGCCGCGCATCAACCAGCTCAACCATCCGCAGCTGGAAGGACAGTTCTTCGCGCTCATCGCCGTGGGCGCGGTCATCGCGCTGACGCGGCCGGAGACGGACCGGCGGCGTGGGATGGCCTGGTCCGCGCTGCTGGTGGGCGCGTTCGTGGCCCAGCTCTACGCGGGCTTCTACTGGGGATGGTTCCTCTTCTTCTTCCTGCTGCTGGCGTTCATCGCCGGGCTCGTCTTCCGGGACACGCGCGGTCCGCTGCTGACGGCGCTGCGCCGCCACCTCCCGGCGCTCGCGGGCTTCGGAGTCTTGGGGCTGGCGCTGCTCGCGCCGCTCGTCCTGCACTCACGTCAGGCCATTGGCACGGTGGGGCTGCGCACCTTCGCGGAAGTCTCGCCCATGGTGCCGCGCTTCTGGAGCTGGTTCTTCGTGGGCCAGGACAGCTGGCTGTACGGGTGGACCAACAGCTTCTCCAAGTTCCAGCGCATGCCCGTGGCGTGGGAGCACCGCCTGGGCTTCGGCTTCGTCACCCCGGTGCTCGCGGGCATCGGCCTGTGGCAGGCGCGCTCACGGCCCGCGGTGCGACTGCTGCTCGTCGTGGCGGTGGCCACGGTGGTGCTCGCGTCGCGCTACACCGGCGGCTACACGCCCTGGTGGCTCGTCTTCCACGGCGTGCCCGGCGCGGCGGCCATCCGGGCCCTGGCCCGCATCGGCATGTGGCTGCTGGTGCCCGCGGCCGTGGGGTTGGCCCTGTACCTCCAGCGGCAGTGGGACTCCGGACGCGCGGCGCTGGCGGTGGGCCTGGGCGCGCTGTGTCTCCTGGAGCAGGGCCTCAACAGTCCCGCCTATGACCGGCACGAAGCTCGCGCGGACGTGGAGGCGGTGGCCGCGCGCATCGCACCGGGCTGCGCGACCTTCTTCTACGCGCCGACGTCCGGTGAGGCCCAGGAGTGGAAGTACCAGCTGGACGCCGTGTGGGCGTCCGGCGAGCACGGCGTGCCCACGGTGAACGGCTACTCGGGCAACTACCCGCAGGGCTGGAAGCTCCAGGACAACCGTCGCTTCAACGCGGAGGCCTCGGCGCGCATCGACCGCGACCTGGAGGACTGGATGCGCTCACGGAACCTGGCGCCCGGGAGCGTCTGCCGCATCGAGGTGCCCGCGCGGCGGTAGGACCCACCGCGCGGAACAGCCTTCGGGGCTACTTGGCGATGGTGGCGTAGTCGCCCTTGAGCGCGACGCCGGTAACGAAGCTGCCGGCGTGGCACTCGATTTCGGTGGCGCTCTTGAACTCCACCTTCTTGTAGTAGCTGACGACGTTGACCACCGCGTTGGCGCCGTTCTTCTTCGCGCCCTCCTGCAGGGCGATGATCGCGGAGAGGGCGGCCCACTTGCAGGCGTAGTCGTCCGACTTGCCCACGCCGTTGGTCTTCTTGTTCGAGGTGTCGCTGCCCAGCGTCTTCAGCACGTTGGGCGTCTTCGCGCCCGCCATGAAGAACTTCACCGAGCCGTCCAGCTTCTGCTTGGCCTCGGGCAGGGCCATCACGTCCGCCAGCTTCACCTTCGTCACGGTGTCGCGCGCCAGGGCGGGGCTCGCGGCGGTCAGGGCCAGCAACAGGAGGGCTTTCTTCATGGCGGTGTCTCCAGGCATCAAGGCCAGCGGCGGAAGATCAACGAGGTGTTGATGCCACCGAAGGCGAAGTTGTTGCTCATCACCAGGTCCGTCTGCAACGCACGTCCCTCACCCACGACATAGTCCAGGGGCGCGCACTTCGGATCCACGGAGTCCGCGGTCAGGTGCAGCGTGGGCGCGAACCAGTCCGAGCGCATCATCTGGATGGTCATCCACGCCTCCAGCGCGCCGCAGGCCCCCAGCGTGTGGCCCATGTAGCTCTTGAGGCTGGAGATGGCGACCTTCTCCCCGAAGACGGTCTTCGTCGCCGCGCTCTCCGCCACGTCGCCCGTGTCCGTCGCCGTGCCGTGCGCGTTGACGTAGGGGATGGCGGAAGCAGGCACGCCCGCGTCCTCCAGCGCCAGCCGCATGGCCTCCGCCATGGTGTCCGCGTTGGGCTGCGTCACGTGGCGGCCGTCGCTGTTGGTGCCGTACCCCAAGAGCTCCGCATGGATGGTGGCGCCGCGCGCCTTCGCGTGCTCCAGCTCCTCCAGCACCAGTGTGCACGCGCCCTCGCCCAGCACCAGCCCGTCGCGCTCGGCGTGGAAGGGGCGGGGGGACTGGTGCGGCGCTTCGTTGTGCTTGGTGCTGGTGGCGAAGAGGGTGTCGAACACCGCCGCGCCCGTGGCGTCCAGCTCCTCCGCGCCGCCCGCGAGCATCGCCACCTGGCGGCCCAGCTTGATGGCTTCATACGCGTAGCCAATGCCCTGGCTGCCGGAGGTGCACGCGCTGGACGTGGTGATGATGCGCCCGGTGACGCCGAAGAAGACGCCGATGTTCACCGCCGCCGTATGGGACATCATCCGCAGGTACGTCGTCGCGGTGATGCCCTCCGTCGTCTTGTGGGTGATCATCTTCCCGAAGTCGCCCATGTTCTCCGGCGTCCCCGCTGAGGAGCCGTAGGCGATGCCCATCTTCCCGCTCTTCACCAGGGGGCTGCCCAACAGGCCCGCGTCCTGGAGCGCCAGCTCGCTGGCCCGCGTCGCCATCAGCGCCACGCGGCCCATGGTGCGCGTCGTCTTGCGCGAGTACGCGGACGGCGGCAGCTCGAAGGGCAGGGCGGGCGCGCCCAGCCGCGTGTTCAGACCTTCGTAGGCCTTCCAGGGCTCCATCACCTGGACGGCGTTCTGGCGCGCGCGCAGCCGCGCCTCGACCGTCTTCCAGTCATGGCCCAGGGGGCTCAGCGCACCGACTCCGGTGACGACTACGCGCTTCATCCGATCATCCCCCCGTTCACCGAAATCACCTGCCGCGTGATGTAGGCCGCTTCTTCCGACATGAGGAAGGCCACCGCGGCGGCGACCTCCTCGGGCTTGCCCATCCGGCGGGCGGGAATGATTTTGAGCGCCTCCTCCAGGACCTCCGGAGGCACCATCTCCGTGTCGATGAGGCCCGGCGCCACGCAGTTGACGGTGATGTCGCGCTTGGCCAGCTCCACCGCCAGCGCCTTCGTCGCGCCGATGATGCCCGCCTTGGCGGCGCTGTAGTTCACCTGGCCCCGGTTGCCCATGAGCCCGGACACGGACGACAGCGTGACGATGCGGCCCGGCTTCTTGCGGCGCACCAGCGGCATCGTGAGCGGGTTGAGCACGTTGTAGAAGGCGTCCAGGTTGGTGTGGATGACGCCGTCCCACTCTTCCGCCGTCATCGCGGGGAAGGCGTTGTCGCGAGCGATGCCCGCGTTGCACACCACGCCGTAGTAGCAGCCGTGGGCCTCCACGTCCGAAAGCAGCGCGGCCTGCGTGGCGGCGCGGTCCGCCACGTCGAACTGGAGCACGCGGGACTCGCGGCCGGCCTCACGAATCTGGGCGGCCACCGCGTCCGCCTCCTCGCGCTTGCTGCGGCAGTGCACCACGACGTCGTAGCCGTCGCGGGCCAGGCGCAGCGCGATGGCGCGGCCGATGCCCCGGCTGGAGCCCGTCACCAGCACCGTCTTGTCACCCATCTGTGTTGCCCCTTCCCAGGTCCTGCCCCGGTTGCGGCTCGTAGACCGTCAGCGCCGCCGTGGCCACCTGCTCCGTCCCGATGCGCAAGGTGCAGTCGAACTGGCCCAATCCGTTGTCCGCGGAGAACTGGCGGTGGACCTCGATGCGCAGGGTTTCGCCCAGCTTGAACGTGGGGCGGTTGCACTCGTAGCGGCGCGTGCCCAGCAGGAAGCCCACCCGGGGCGTGCCGCCGCGCTTGCGCGCATGCCACCCGGCCCACGCGGCCACGGCCTGCGCCATGTACTCGATGCCCACCCAACCGCCCACGACGCCGTCCGCGTAGAAGAGGCTGTCCTCGCGCACGGTGACCTCCGCGAGCAGCGAGTCCGCGTCGCCTTCCAGGACGCGGTCGAGCAGCCGCATGCGCCCCTGATGGGGCACCAGTTCCTCGACGGGCTGATCAATCACGATGCGCATCATGCGCGCTCCAGCACGAGGGCGGCGTTGCTGCCCCCGAAGGCGAACGAATTGCTCAGCACGCTCTTCACCGGACGCCCCAGCGACTCCCCCGGCTTCACCAGCGACAGCGCCGGCAGCGAGTCGTCCACGGCCCCGTCCCAGAAGTGCCCGGGCAGATGTCCCTCCGGGTTGTCCACGAGCGTGAGGAACGCGAAGGCCGCCTCCAGCGCGCCCGCGGCCCCCAGCGTGTGGCCGGTGAGCGGCTTGGTGGAGCTGGCCTTCACGCCGGGTCCCAGCAGCGCGTGCACCGCGCGGGTCTCCATGGCGTCGTTCTGCGGCGTGGCGGTGCCGTGCAGGTTCACGTAGTCCACCTGCTCCGGCGAAAGTCCCGCGCGCTTCAGTGCCTGCTGGATGGCTGCCATGGCGCCCTTGCCGCCGGGCTCGGGCGCGGAGATGTGGTGCGCGTCGGAGGACTCGCCCCAGCCGGACAGGCGCACCGGCCCCGGCTCGCGCGTCATCAGGAACAGCGCCGCCGCTTCGCCGATGTTGATGCCGTGGCGGTGGGCGCTCATCGGGTTGCAGCGCTCCTCGCTCACGGAGTCCAGCGAGCGGAAGCCCGCCACGGTGAAGCCGCACAGCGAATCCACGCCGCCCGTCAGCACCGCGTCCACGGTGCCCGTGCGCAGCATCCGCGCCGCGCTGGCCAGGGCCTTGGCACTGGAGGAGCACGCGGTGGAGATGACATAGGCGGGGCCCCGCGTGCCCAGCACGTGCGAGAGCGCCAGCGCGGGGGAGCCCAGCTCCTGCTGCTGCAGATGGAAGCGGGGCGGCAGCTCGCCCGTGGCCATGTGGCCGGCGATGGCCGACTCGCTTTCACCGATGCCGGAGGTGCTGGTGCCCATCACCACCGCCACGCGCGAGGGACCGAAGCGGGCCACGGCCGCGTCAATCTCGGCGCGCACCTGCTCCAATGCCGTGAGCAGGAGCGCGTTGTTGCGGCTGTGCTGCGAAGGGGGCAGGGCGTCCTGCGCCGCGAGCGGTGCGGTGACGACGCCCAGGTGCAGCGGACGGTCCGCGTACCCGGCATGCGAGGCGACGCCGGAGACGGTGTCCGCGAACAGCGCCCGGGCCACCTCCTGCTTCCCGGAGCCCAATGCGCAGACGAGGCCCAGCTGGTTGAGGAAGACAGGAGGAGGCATGGGCTGTCACTCGTCCGCGACGTGCGATTCGATGGTGAGCTGGTAGTGCTCGGAGTGGTTGGTGAGCTGCGTGCGCCCTTCCCAGCGCGGGGTGCCATCGTAGCGCACCGACACCCATTCCCTGCCGTTCTTCGACAGGGTCCGCTGTCCCGGTCCGTCCTCCAGCGTCCAGCCCACGGGCAGGGCGGCGCGCACGGCGTCGGCCGGCCAGTAGACGAGCTGCACGTCCCGGATGACGAGCGCGGAGTTGAACTGGGCGGGCAGGCGGGGGTCCCGCTCCTCGTCCAGGTGGCTGCCGTCCCAGCGCAGGGTGAGGATGCGGTGCCCCATGGCCAACCCGGCCAGCTGCATCTGGGCCGGGTCCACCTCCAGGAGGGCCTCCAGGGAGCGGGGGCCTCCGGGGTCCTGCTCGTGCGCGAAGACCAGCTGCTGCGCCAGGCTCACGGACGCCCCGAGGGCGGCGGGAGCCAGGCGCAGCTCCGGCAACGGCTCGCCAGGAGCGGCGGGCCGGGGCCGGGGCGTGCTGGTGCAGGCCACCAGCCCCGCGACGAGCAGGGCGGTGACTACGCCGCGCACAGCGCCTCGAGGACGGTCAGGCGCCGCTTGCTGTCCGCCACGTAGGGGTTGTTCTTGTCCCACGCGTAGCCCGCGAGGATGGCGGAGATCATCCGGCGCACGTCTTCCGACGGGTTCGGGTGGAAGATGATGTCCTGGAAGCCGCCCTCGTACCAGGACTCCACGAAGGTGCGGAAGGTGTCCACGCCGGCCTTGAGCGGCTTCGCGTACTCGTTCTCCCAGTCCACCTTCTCCCCCGCGAACTCACGGGCGATACAGGCGGAGGCGAGGCTCGCGGACTTGAAGGCGATGGTGACGCCCGAGGAGAACACGGGGTCCAGGAACTCGCCCGCGTTGCCCAGCAGCGCGAAGCCCGGGCCCCACAGCGACTTCACGTTGGCCGCGTAGCCGGTGAGCTTGCGCGCGGGCGTGTCCCAGACGGCGTTCTTCAGGAGGTTCTGCAGCGACGGCGCCTCCTTCACGATGGCCTGGAGCCGCTCCGTGTCCGTGCCGGTGTACTGGTCCAGGAACTCCTTCTTCGCGACCACGCCCAGCGAGCAGCGGCCGTCGGAGAAGGGGATGGTCCAGTACCAGACGTGCACGTGCTCCGGGTGCGTCGTGACGCGGATCTTGTTCCGGTCGAAGGTGCCGAGCGGAACGTTGTCCACCACGTGCGTGAAGATGGCGCCGCGCACGGGGAAGTTCGACGGCGTCTCCAGGTTCAACATGCGCGGCAGCACGCGGCCGAAGCCGCTCGCGTCCAGGAGGAAGCGCGCCTTCACCTGGTACGTCTCGCCTTCAGGGGAGCGCGCCGTCACCACCGGCTGCCCGCTGGAGAAGTCCACGGTCAGCACCTCGTGGCGGAAGCGCACGGTGGCGCCCTTCTTCTCCGCGGCCTGGGCCAAAATCTGGTCGAAGCGGGCGCGCTGCACCTGGTAGGTGGTGGCCCAGCCGGGGCTGAACTTCTCGCGGAAGTCGAAGTCCGTGTACTTGCCGGCGCGCTCGAAGGCGGCGCCGTTCTTGTACTGGAAGCCCGCCTCCACCACGTCCTGGAGGAAGCCGGCTTCCTGGATGTACTCCATGCTCTGCGGCAGCAGGCTCTCGCCAATGGAGAAGCGGGGGAACTGCTCGCGCTCCAGCACGAGGACATCACGGCCCTGCTTGCGAAGGAGGCCCGCCGCGACGGAGCCCGCGGGGCCCGCGCCGATGATGAGGATGTCCGCCGATTCAGTTTTCAATGTGTGTCTTTCCCGGGTGGAAGTCGGAAACAAGGGGTGAGGATCCAGATGGTGACCTCGCCGAGCAGCATGGCGAGGCCGAACGAGCGCAGCGCGGGCGTGGCGGAAAGACCCAACAGCCCGAAGGAGAGGAGCGTGCTCACGCCGGCCAGCGCCACCGCGAGCCACGCGGAGCCGTCACCGGGGTGCTCCAGAAGGAAGATGCCGTAGTCCACGCCCATGCCCAGGAGCAGCACCAGCCCCAGCACGGTGAACAGCTGCAGCGGCGCGCCCGCCCACCCGAAGATGGCGAGCGTCAGCAGCGTGCCCAGCACGGAGGGAACCCACGCGCGCCACGCCTGGCGCCCGAAGCGAGCCACCAACGTGAGCAACACCGCGAAGTAACCCGCGACGATGAGCCCGCCCATGATGCGGCGGTAGCGGCTGAGCAGGCCGGAAATCTCCGCCGTCTTGTCCACCCAGCGGACGCCCTCCAGGCCCTGGGCCACCTCTTCCAGACGGGGCAGCACCTTGGGGTCGTTGAGGCCGCGCAGCATGAGGACGCTGTATTGCGCCTTGCCCAGCGTCCCCAGCCACTGCTGCCGGATGACCGCCGCGGCGGGACCGGCGAGGAATTGCTTGGGCGTGAGCGGCTCCGGGGAGAACGCGGCGCGCGTGGGGGCTTCACCCGTGGACTCGCTGACGGCGGCGACCGCCTGGGCCTCCGCGCGGGCGCTCAGGGCCGCGTCCTCGCGCTGCTGTGCTTCGGACGGAAGCCAATCAGACACGGCGCGGTAGCCCGCGAACACCTTCTCGGAGACGAGCGAGTCCAGCTTCGTCTTCAGCACGGCTTCGCGCGCGAGCACCTGTTCGTCGTTGTCTCCCTGCACCAGGAAGAACTGCGCCGGACTGGGCAGTCCCAACAGGCGCCCCAGTTCCCGCTGATCCGCGATGAGGTTCGCGGGTGCGCCCTGCAGCTGGCGCAGGTCGTCCCGGGGCTCCAGCTTCCAGATGCCCACGGCCACGAGCACCGTGACGACCGCGCCGGACAGCCACCACGCCGGGGTGGAAGCGATGCGCGGCCAGCGGGTGATGGACGCGGAGAAGCGCTCCGCGAAGGGCGTGATGGGCAGGGCGCCCGTGTCCAGCGAGGGGAACCAGCACACCACGGTGAGGAACGCGGCGGTGAGGCCCGCGGCGGAGAACACCGCCATCTGCCGCAGGCCCGGGAAGGGCGCCACGCCCAGCGCCAGGTACGCCACCACGCTGGTGACGAGCGCGAGCACCATGCCGGGCAGGAGCGCGCGCATCACCGGACCGCGCTCCGAAGGGGCCTTGCCCTGACGCGCGGCGAAGTAGTGGAAGCCGTAGTCCTCCGCCACGCCCACCAGGCTGGAGCCGAAGACGAGCGTGAGCAGGTGCACCCGGTCGAACACCAGCGCGGTGACCGTGAGCGCCACCGCGCAGCCCAGCGTGAGCGACACGCCCACGAGGAGGATGGGCCGCAGCGAGCGGAATGTGAGCCATACGAGGATGAGCACCGCCGCCAGCGACCCGAAGCCGATGGTGGACATCTCCCAGCTCGCCTGCGCCGCGGCGGCCTCCGCGTACAGCGGCACGCCCGCGGCCACCAGCCGTCCGCCGGGCACCGCTGCTTCGACCCGCGCGCGCGCCCGCTCCACCGTGGCGGTGACGCGCGAGCCGTCCCCCAGCGCGAAGGCGGACACCTTGCTCTTCCACATGAGGAGCACCCACTCGCGCTCCTCGCCGGACAGCCACATGCGTCCGTCGCGGGGCCGGGCGGACGTCTCCGCCGCGCGGGCCTGCCACCAGTCCTGCCACAGGCCCAGCGGATCCGCGTTCCAGTCCGTCAGCTGCGCGCCCGCGGGTTGATACAGCTTCATCAGCGCCGTGCCGCCCAGCTCCTCCGGCGTCGCGTGCGCCAGCCACTTGCGCTGCGCGGGCGTGAGCAACCGGTCGCGATAGGGACGGTAGAAGTCCACCGCCTGCTCCAGCGCGGAGGTGTCCACCACCGCCGGCTCCAGCAGGTCCGAGGACTCCGTGAGCACGCGCGTGGCCTCGTCCGCGGCCTTCTGCGCGGACGGCCAGTCCTTGGCGCCCACCAGCAGCACGAGCTGCCGGCCGGCTTCGTCCGCGAGCTTGCGCGTGGCGGCGTCCACCTCAGGCGCCTGCTCGTCCTCCGGCAGGAGCGCGAGCACGTCCGTGTCCAGGCTCGCGGAGCGCCAGAACCGCACCTGGTGAATGCCAACGGCGAGCACCACCAGCGCCCACAGGATGGCCAGCTTATTTGCCAAGGCGTTCCGCTTCCGTGGCGTCGGGAGGAGGCGTCTGCGCGAGCTGCTCGAACGTAATGACGCTGCTGTCGCCGCGCGTCTCGTCCAATTGCACCTGGCGCACGTACCCGTCACCCTCCAGGTGGATGTGCTTGAAGACGCGCGCGAGCCCCGCGTCCGTGGGCGTCAAATCCAGCTTCCAGCCCTTGTCGCCGACCAGCGCGCCCTCGACCGTGAAGCGCTTCTGGAGCGCCGCGACGTCGCCCGACAAGAGCGCGAAGAGCAGCTCGTTCACCGCCGCCAGCGCGGGCTCCTTGGTGGAGTCCAGGTGATAGGCCGCGCCGCCCGTGGCCTGCTGCGCGCTCAGCGACTTGCGCGTGAGCGTCAGCGTGGAAGCGAACGGCGTGCGCGTGTTCCAGAGCACTCCCTGGTCGCGGGCGAGGAGGAAGTCTCCCTTGGACACGAGCGGCTTCTTGAAGCCCTGCACGGTCTTCTTCTGTTCGAACTGGCCGCGCACCAGCGGCGCGTCCACCAGGCGCGCGCGCACGTCCTTCACCAGGTCCGCGGCGTGGGCGCTCACGGACAGCAGCGACAGCATCAACACGAGGAAGGGCTTCATCCCGGCCACACTCCCAGCTTCTTCCAGAGGACTTCCGGGCAGACGTATTCCATCTCGCCTGTCTTCAAGGACACCGCGACCTGGATGGTGTGGGCCTGGTTCACCTTGCGCCCGGTGTCCGCGTCGCGCAGCAGGTAGTCGAAGCGCAGCCGGTTCTCCCACTCGGTGATTTCGGCGCGCACGATGATGCGCTGCTTGTAGGAGATGGGGGAGACGTACTTGAGCTTCATCTCCACCACGGGCCAGCCGTACCCGGACTCGCGCATCTGCGGCCAGTCGTAGTCGTGCTTGCGCAGGATGACGGCGCGCGCCAGCTCCAGGTACTTCACGTAGTGGCCGTGCCAGACGATCTCCATCATGTCGAGATCGTGGAACGCCGGGTCGATCTCCAGCTCGCAGCTCAGGTCAGGCTTCATGCAGCCTCCACTCCCGACGGCGGATGGCGGTGATCAATCCCTGCAGCTCACCGTCCAGCGCCCGGTCCTCCACCAGCAAGGGGATGCGTGCTTCCAGGTCCGCGTGCATCGCGGCCATCGCGGGGCCGGGCTTCGCGTCCGCGTCAATCCGCTGACGCAGGGTGACGCCCTGGCGCGCCGCGATGAGCATGGCCGCGACCACCTGCTCCGTCAGCTCCAGCACGCGCAGGCAGTCGCGCGCGGCGATGGTGCCCATGCTCACCTTGTCCTGGTTGTGGCACTCGGTGGAGCGGGAGAAGACGGACGCGGGCATGGTCTGCTTCAGCGCTTCCGCGGTCCACGCGGAGACGCTGATCTGCGCCGCCTTGAGCCCGTGGTTGATGGCCGCGCGGGCGCCGGTGGACGCGGAGAGGTTCGCGGGCAGCCCGTGGTTGAAGCGCGGGTCCACCAGCAGCGCCAGCTGCCGGTCCAACAGGTCCGCCACGTTGGCTACCGCGGTCTTCAGCCCGTCCATGGCGAAGGCGATGTGGCCGCCGTAGAAGTGGCCGCCGTGCAGCACCCGCTCGCCGTCCGGGTCGATGAGCGGGTTGTCGTTGGCGCTGTTCAGCTCGTTCTCGATGAGCGTGCGGAAGTACGGCAGCGCGTCCTCCAGCACTCCGATGACGTGCGGCGCGCACCGCAGCGAGTACCGGTCCTGGAGCCGCTGCTCGTTGCGAGGCGGCCGGTCCGTGACCAGGTCCGCGCGCAGCCGGGCCGCCACGCGCTGCTGGCCCGCGTGGGGCTTCGCCGCGAAGAGCGTCTCGTCGTAATGGTGCGCGTTGCCGGCGCTCGCCAGCACGTTGAACGCCGTGAGCCGCGTGGCGAGCCGGGACACGTACTCCGCCCGCTCCCACGCCAGGCACGCCAGGGCCGTCATCACGGCGGTGCCGTTCATGATGGCCAGGCCTTCCTTCGGCCGCAGCTTGAGGGGCGCGATGCCCAGCTCCTTCATCACTTGCGCCGCGGGCTTGCGCTCGCCCCGGTGCCACACGTCGCGCTCGCCGCAGAGCACCGCCGCCACGTAGGACAGGGGCGTCAGGTCGCCGGACGCGCCCACGGAACCTTCCGCCGGAATCATGGGCAGCACGTCGTGCTGGAGCAGCAGCTCCAACTGGGTGAGCAGCGGCACGCCCACGCCGGAGAAGCCCTGCGACAGCGACGCCAGCCGAGTGGCCAGCACCGCGCGCGTCTCCTCCGGGGTGAGGAACCGGCCCGCGCCGATGCCGTGGTACGTGTAGAGGTGGTGCGGCAGCTCCGCGACGAGCGCGGGCGGGATGGACACCGTCACCGAGTCGCCGTAGCCGGTGGTGACGCCGTAGATGACGCCGTCCTCCGCCAGCAGCCGGTCCAGGAACGCGGCGCCCTTGGCGATGCGCTGGCGGAAGGCCGGGGCCGTGCCCAGCTCCGCCGGACGCTCGCGGCGCGACAGGGCGCCCACGTCCTCGAGCGTCAGCCGTCCGCCGTCGAAGCGGACCGGGGTGTCAGAAAGTGGGGGGCTTCGCGGAGACATGCACCTGATCCCAGAAGGGAAAGAAGTTGAACCAGTCGTAGGGCGCGCGCTGGAGGAGCGCCGTCACCCGGGCTGCGTAGTGCTGCGCGCAGTCGGTGAGCGCCTGCTCGCGCTTGCCCCGAGGCAGCACGACGCGCTCGAAGAGGCGCTCGAAGTGGATGGTGTAGCCCTTGCCCTCATGGATGCAGCCCAGCAGGTAGAGCGGACACTTGAGCAGCGCCGCCAGTACGTAGGGGCCCACCGGAAATGGCGCCGGGTGGCCGAGGAAGTCGACGCGCACGGTCTGGGCGGAATTCACCGGGATGCGGTCGCCCGCGATGACCACGAACTCTCCGGCCTCCACGCGCTCGTTCAGCGCGACCGCGGTGGCCGGGCCCATGTCCGTGACCTCCATCAGCCGGAAGTCGTTCTCCGGGTTGAGCCGCTTGAGCAGGCGGTTGAACTGCTCCGCGTGCAGCGTGTGCACCAGGATGTTGAGCTTCACCTCGCCCCGGCGCTCCGCCATGGTGCGGCACAGCTCCAGGCAGCCCATGTGCGCGGTGACGATGATGCCGCCCTTGCCGGACTTCGCCGCCTCGTAGAGTTCCTCGCGGCCTTCGGTGCGGACGCTCTCGAAGCGGTAGCGCCCGCTCACCGCGAGCAGCTTGTCCAGCATGGTCTCCGCGAACATCAGCACGTGACGCACACTGTCGCGCCAGTGGGGCTCGCGCCCCAGGGCCCCGGTCGCGGTCTGCATCCGCTTCAGGTACTGGCGCGACGAGTGCTGCAGCACCGGCCGCCGGAGCCAGTTCACCAGCACCACCGGGTAGAGGCAGACGCGGAAGGGCCAGCGCCCCAGCAGCCGGTGGACCCAGTAGAGGATCCAGATGCCAGCCACGAAGGTGGTTTCCCCCATCTCCGCCCAGTGGCGGGACTTCATTTCGCCACCTTGTTCCAGAGGAGCACGGGCAGCCGCACCAACATCCCGAAGAAGAGCCGGGCGTGCATGCCGGAGATGCGCACGTTGTCCCAGAGCACGTCGAAGTGGGAGATGCCGTCGGTGGGGTAGCGCACCTGGGTGGGCTGGTTGAGGATGCGCATGCCGCGCCAGAACAGGCGCACCAGCACCTCCACGTCGAAGTCCATCCGCTTGCCGATCTTCACCGAGTCGATGAGCGCCACGGTGGGCCGCAGCGGATACACGCGGAAGCCGCACATGGAATCGCGGATGGCGAACGACAGCGTGTTGATCCACACCCAGATGTGCGTGGCGTAGCGGCCGTACAGCCGGCCCTTGGGCACGGACTCGTCATAGACGGGCGTGCCGCACACCATCATGTCCGGCTGCGCCTTCGCCAGCTCCAGGAAGCGCGGGATGTCGTTGGCGTTGTGCTGGCCGTCCGCGTCGATTTGCAGCGCGTGGCTGTAGCCCCGGGAGAGGGCCGCGCGCAGGCCCGCCATCATCGCGCCGCCCTTGCCCTCGTTCTGGGGCAGGCGGACCACCTCCACGTGCTCGCTGTCCTCGCGCGCCAGGCCGTCCAGCACCGCCGCGCAGCCGGGCTCGCTGCCGTCGTCCACCAGCACGCAGGGCAGCCCGTGGCTGCGCACCGCCTTCACCACCGCGCCCACGGCCTCGCCGTGGTTGTAGACCGGAATCACCGCGCAGACCTTCATCCTGCCCCTCCCCCCAACACGATGCGGCCGCTGGCGTGCGAGCCCGCGGCTGACGTCAACTTGAACCCCAGCCGCCCGGACTCCTTCGCCCAGGTGAGCTCCAGCGACAGCAGCGTGCCGGGTGGAATGACCTGCTGGAACTTCAGCGTCTCGATGCGGAGGAAGTCCGGCGGCAGCGCGAAGTGCTCGCGGCCCAGCAGCAGTGACCACTCCACCTGCACGACGCCGGGCAGGATGGGCGAGCCCGGGAAGTGCCCTTCGAAGTAGGGCGAATTCGCGGGGACCTCCACCGCCAGCAGCACGCGCTCGTCGGAGCGCTCCAGCACGCGGAACGGGGGACGCTTCGGGTCGAAGAGCGCGGTGAGCGCCGCCTCGGTGGATTTGCCCTGGGAGTTGACCGGCATGGCCTCCAGATACCGGAACCGGCGCGGCAAGGCACTGGACTCGAAATGCGGGGCCAACTTCTCGCGCAGCGCCTGGCTCAGGGACCGCCTGCCCCCCGACTCCTGGAGCCGCCAGCCTTCCGCGTCCGGCACCCCCACCACCGCCAGAATCACCCGGTGGCCTTCGGTGAGGGGCAGCACCCGGGCCTCGCGCAACAGGCCCCCGGCCACGAGGGTCCGCTCCATGGCGGAGAGCGACACGCGCTTCTCCTCCAGCTTGAGCAGCCGGTCGCGGCGCCCCAACAGCTCGAAGCCGCCGGGCACGGGCCGCGCGCGGTCCTCCGTGGTGAACCACTCGCCCGGGGGCAGGTCCAGGTGGGGGGATTGGACGCGGAGCGCGTCGTCTTCCGCGCGCACCTCCACGCCCGGCATCGTGCGCCAGGACGCGCTGTCGTCCGTGTCGCGCCGGCGCCATGCGACGCCGCCCGTCTCCGAGCTGCCGTACACCTCCACCGGCGCCCGGCCCAAGAGGTCGCGGCAGGCCTGGAGCGCTTCGGGGGTGAGCGGCCCACCGGAGGAGAACATCCCGCGCAGATTCCCGCGCACGGCCGCCCAGTCCAGCGTGGCCGGCAAGCGCTTCAGGTGCGCGGGGCTCGCCACCAACAGGCCGGGGCCGGTCTGGAGCGCGGCCAGGATGTCCTCCGGATAGGGCAGGGCATTCGCATCGAACGGGCGGCCGGACGTCAGCGGCCACAGCACCCGGAACAGCAGTCCGTAGATGTGCTGGTGAGACACGGTGGCCAGCACCGGCACGTCCCCCACGGCCTCGTCGAACAGCCGGCCCAGCGTGGCCACCTCGCTGGACAGCTGCGACAGGCGCTTGGGGATGGCGGTGGGTTCTCCGCTGGAGCCCGACGTGTAGACGACCAGCGCGGCGAGCCCGGGTGACAATGCCTGGAACGCGGCGGCGGTCCCGTCCTCGTTCATCGCGGGCGCCAGCGGCCCCTGTCCCTGGGGGGCCCGGCCCGCGAAGCCGTCCACGTGGGCCTTCAGCGCGTCCAGCGTGGCGGGGCGCGCGTCCGCGGGCAGGTAGATGCACACCCCCGCGTGCCAGGCGCCCAGGAGCGCGGCGGCGAACTCGAAGGTGTCCTCGGTGAAGAGGGCGTAGCGCTGGCCTCCGTGCGCCGCGAAGGCCGAGCGCCAGCCGGCGACCCGGGCGCGGAACGCACCGAAGTCCCGCACGCCGTCCTCGCTCCGGGCCACGGGGTGCCCGGCGGGACGGCCGTGGACGAGGAGGGTTTCGAGCGCGAGCGGCTCAGCCATGGGCGTGCCGTGCGCGCACCCGCTGCCGCACCACCCACTCGCCCGCGAACAGCAGGCCCATGAGGCCGTAGGCGATGAGGCCGTTGTAGAGCGCCCAGGTCGCGTCGCTCGCGAAGAGCGCCGTGGTGAGCGCGAGCGCGCCGTTGAGGACGAAGAAGCCGCACCACACCTGCGTTACCCGGCGCGTGTAGGCCACGCCCGACGGCGGCAGGTCCTTCTCCCGAAGCCGCGCCAGTCGCTCAATCACGCTGGGTGGATACACCAGGCTGGTGAGGAATACGGTGAGGAGCACCGCGTTCACCAGCACCGGGTAGAGCTTCAGGGGCAGGGCGTTGTTGCCCAGCATGCTGGAGCCCGCGAGCACCAGGGCGCCCACCGCGGCCGCGAGCCACATCTTCTCCCGCGTGGCCACCGCGCGCACCACCGCCATGGCCGCCAGGGGCAGCGCCATCCAGCGGGGCTCGAAGTGGCCCAGGCCCAGATAGACGAGCGGGGGGTAGGCGAGGCTCAAGAGCCCCAACAGCACCGGACGCAGACGTTTCACGCCGCGGCGGAGTCGCTGCCGAGCAGACCGTACAGCGCGTCCACCACGTCCTGGATGGTCCGCACGGAGCGGAAGACTTCCGGCGGAACGCGCTGGCCCGTCACCGGCTTCAGGCGCACCAGCAGGTCGATGGCGTCGATGCTGTCGATGTCGAGGTCGTCGTGCAGACGCGCCTCCGGGACGATGCGGGACGGCTCGATGTCGAAGGTTTCCTGGAGGATGGCGCTCAGGCGCTCGAACAGCTCGTGCTTGGTCATGGGGTGAGTCCTCGCTTTGGTTTTGACGGGGGCTGCTTAGGAACGGGTGCGGTGGGTGCTGACGAAGTCCGCGAGCGCCCGAACACTGGCGAAGTGACGGCGATTCTCCTTGGAGTCGCTCGCCAGCACGACGCCATAGGACTTCTGCAACGCGAGGCCGAGCTCCAGGGCGTCAATGGAGTCCAGCCCCAGCCCTTCGACGAACAGCGGCGCCGCCGGATCGATGTCGTCCGGCTTCAGGTCCTCGAGGTTCAGCGTGTCGATGACCAGCCGCTTTATTTCCTGCTCAAGCTCCAACATGTTCCTGGCTCCCCCTGGAGAAATGGTCGTGCAGCCGGGTGGTGAGCTGGCGCGCGGCCTTCGCCGCCTCGCCCGCTTCCGCGTCCTGGGCGGACACGTGGATGTCGTCCTCCACGCGGATGACGTAGTGCATGGGCTTTTCCGGCACCTTCCACCAGGGCATGCCCTTGGTGAGGCCCCGAGGCTCGCAGCGGATGATGACCGGCGTGATGTCGCACGGGCCGCGCACCGCGATGTTGGCGGCGCCTCGCTGCAGCTGCATGTTCCCGTCGAGCGGTGTGCGCGAGCCCTCCGGGAAGATGATGAGGTTGTTGCCGGCCTTCACGGACTCGATGCAGTCCTGGACGAGCCCGGGCCCGGAGTCGTTGCTCAGGTAGCGCGTCGCCCGGATGGGGCCGCGTGTGAACGGGTTGTTCGCCAGGCTCGCCTTCACCACGCAGTCCGCGTTGGGGACCAGTGAGATGAGGAACACCACGTCGATGAGCGACGGGTGGTTGGCCAGGATGAGCAGCCCGGAGCGCGCCAGCTTCTCCACGCCTTGCAACTCGTAGCGCAGCACGCCCAGCGCGCGCATGTAGCCGATGAAGAAGCGGAACGTGTAGTGCACCGCGAGCCGCGCCAGCCGCTGCTGCCGCTCCGGGTCGCGCACGAAGAGCGCGAGCAGCGGAAAGTAGATGAGGCGCAGCGCCAGTCCCCCCAGCCCGAAGGTGGCGAAGGACAACCCGGTGGCGAAGATGCGCCACGGACGGTCGAGCATCTCAAGCATGGCGCGCCCACCGCCAACACCGGCCGCCCGTCGCGTGCTCCCACCGCGAGGCGCCGGAAACGAGGAATCGCAGGGCACGCAGGTCCGCCGGGAGGTTCGCCGCATCCAACGGCGCGACGGGCGAGTCTGGGGCGCTGGCCGCGCAGTCCAGGTGGATGGCGTCCGCGCCCGTGCTGGCGGAGAGGAGGCAGGCCCATGCGTGGGGAAACGCCACGTCCCGGGAGAAGTGTTCCCACGGCGTGGGAACGGGCTCTTCGTAGACGACGACCATCACCCGGGGGACGCCGTCCGACAGCAGGCCGCACGCCTCCGTGAAGGCGGCCTCCACCGTCTCTTCTCCCGCGGCGATGGCGGCGTAGGCGGACGTGTCCCCCCGAGCGATGGAGTAGAGCGCGCCGATGGCGTTGTGCACCGACAGGCTGAAGGAGGTGGGCGACAGCGGCTCCGAGCGCGCCAGCTGCGTGAGCAGCTCCACCGAGCGGCCCAGGTCGCCATAACGCGATGCGAAGATGACGGGCGCGTCCGGCGCGTCCACGTGCGCGTTATACGCAGCCTGCAACGCGATGCGGCCCAGCCGGTCCACCCGGCGGCGCATCATCGCGGGCATCGCCGCGAGCGCGGGCGTGCCTTCCGCGGGGAGCGGATGCGGGGTCGCGAGCCACGTTTCCCAGGAAGCAGGATGGACGAGCCCGGGGGCCCAGGCGGCCCAGCGCTGTACGGAGAATCCCACCATCGTGACGGAGAGGCCCCAATCGCCCCCAAAGACAACCTTTACCAAACCATTCACAGGGTGACAATTGGGCGGCCGACCCGAGCGGGCCAGACGCCGGGAGCCCGCCCTGTCGCCTGCCCTGTGTCCGTTACAACCCCGGGTTCTTGTTGATGAAAGACGCAACGCGGCCTCGGCCTTCACGTTCTTCCGGGTTTGTCCAGGGAGGTGACGCGCCCGTGTGTCGCGCGGAGTGCGAAGCGCCCCGCGAGTCATTCGAAATGGGCGGCGGAAACGGGTTGTGATGGCGGCTTGCGTGACGTGGCGGCGGGCGCGCCTATTCACGCGGCGCGTGCTTCCTCCGCGAGTTTCAGGACTCGGAGGGGAAGAGGGCGCGCAGTTCGCGGAGCGTGCGGGGCCTGGCGCCGCGGGGGCCGGTGACCCAGATGCGCTCGGGCTCCAGCGCCAGCTCACGCCAGGACACGGCGCCGCCGTCGGGCAGCAGCACCTCGCCGTCCAGGCGCACCACCGAGTGGCGCCGGGACACCGCTTCCAGGCCGAACAGCAGCCGCTCCACGTCCGACCAGCGCGCGGGGGCGAACAGCAGGTCCACGTCCGACAGCGGCCGCACGAAGGGCACGCCAGAGCGGTGCTGCCAGGCCAGCGAACCGAACACGCCCACCGTCAAATCCAGCGCGGTGCCCAGGGCGATGACGTCATCCAGGGCAGGGCCCCAGGCCGCGGGGGCGGAGGCGCGCACCTCCTGCACCGTGGGCGGCGGCAGGTGGCGCTCCACGGCGGACAGGGCCCCGTGCAGTGACAGGTGGCGGCGGTCGGGCAGGGTGAGCCCCAGCCGCAGGTCGTCCTCCTGGTCCGGTGGCTCCTGCCGGGCGACGGCGAAGGGCCGGCCCTGATCCCTCCACGCCGTGACGTGCGCGAGGACGTCCGGGACCAGGGGCGAGCGCAGGGCCTCCGCCCAGTTGGCGCCCAGGTACACCCAGTCATGCCGCACCGGACGTTCACCGCCCATCAGCGGGCATCTCCTGCCGCCAGGGGGAAGCCGTGCCCGCTTCCGCGACGCGGGACGGGGCTGCCCCCGGGACAGGCGGAAGCGGAAGCGGTGGAACTCACTCCTCGATTCATTACCCGGATTCACGCCGCCGGTGGGAGCGATCCTGCACCGGTCGGCGCCGGTTGCTCCCGGCCGCGCGAATCTCCCCGGAAATCCGGGTGGGAGCCGAGCGCACGCCTCAGGGATTCCCCTGAGACGCGGGGCGCTAGCGGGGTTTCTGGAGAATGGGGTTTACGGCGCTCACGTGCTGGCGGCGCATGTCGATGAGGATGTCGTAGTTGCGCGGCTCCGGGGCGACGGGGCCGGCGGCGAAGCGGTAGAGGCCGCTCACGTCGCGCTCGCGGGGGAAGCGCTCCTTCACCAGGGCCTTGAGCATCTCCTTGGCCACCCACTCCGCGTCCACGGAGACGGAGCCGAACTCGTCCAGATAGTGGAACGGCGCGGTGGAGTCCGACTGCTTCGCGGTGAGGACGAAGACGCGCGGCTTCCTGTCCGGGACGACGAGGCTCGCGCCCTGCGCCATCACCGCCAGTTCCCGGCCCTGGGGCAGGGCGAACAGCTCCAGGGACTGTTCGTGCGCGAGCAGGGCGCTGAAGGCCACGAACGCGGTGAGCAGGCCCGTGGCCATGCGCGGGCCATGCCTGGGCCAGATGGTGCCCAGGTTCACCAGCGACGCGGCGAAGAACACGGCCCACACGCCCGTGAGCGCGTTGAGCGTGCGGTAGGTGGGCCACCGCTCCCCGGCGAGGAAGCTCACCGAGTACGCCACGCCCGACAGCGTCACCAGCGCCAGCAGCCAGCGCCCCACGCCCCCGAGCCCCGAGCGGCGCCCCTCCACCGCGATGCCCACGCCCAGGAGCGTCAGCGTCAGCACCACCATGGCCCAGTAGCCGTCCATGTCGCCCAGTGGCGCCTCGTTGAGCGCGGACAGCGCGAGCGCGTTGGGGAACACGTGAGTGAGCGCCCAGACGGTCTTGTCCACCCAGTGCTTCTCGAAGCTGAGCCGGGGCGAGGGCGGGAAGATGCCCGCCTTGAACAGCACCTGCGTGACGGCGTACGCGAGCGCCAGGCCCGCGGCCATCACCAGCAGGTGCTTGAGCATCCATCGCGCCGTGTCCTTCAGCGACACGTCGCGGTGCACCACCAGCGCCGCCGCCAGCAGCACTGCGGAGAACAGGCCGCTCACCTGATAGATGAGCGTCGCGCTTGCCATGCTCCCCACCGCGGCCAGCGCGTACGGCCACCGGACGGAGGCCTCCGCTCCCGGCGGACCGATGGCGCGGCGGGCGAAGGCGAACGCGCCCAGGCCCAGCATCAGCGCCAGGGCCTGCGGCCAGCAGATGCTCCAGTTGGCGATGACCTGCGCGGACGGCGTGACCGTGAGGAACCCCGCCAGCAGCGCGGCGGAGCCCGTCCGCCAACCCTCCTTGCGCAGCAGCAGGAACACCGCCGCCGCGAGCACTCCCAGGCCGGCCACGCCCATCAGCCGCAGTCCCACCAGCCCGTCGATGCCGTTGGCCGCCTTCGCGGACACCTCCAGCATCCAGCCGTAGAGCGGGCGGCCCTGCGACGCGCAGAAACGGAGGATCTTCCCCGGCTCCTCGCGCGCCTCGCGCAGGATGGCGTAGTCGTCACGCAGGCCATACCGGTGGATGACCGCGCTCCAATAGATGAGCCAGGGAAGCAGGAGCAGCAGGGCCACGGTGCCGGGAACCACCAGCGCGCGCGGCGGGAGACGCTTCATCAACGAGAAGGCCATCGAAGTTGACGCAACGTAGCAGAAGCCTCCCACTGACTCCCGGAGCAACCGGGACACGGCAGGGTTCCAGTCACGGTGAGAAGGGCGGGGCTCCAACCACCTGCGTGTCCTCACCGAACTCCGGGCCTCGGGGCTCTCTCACGATGTTGAGCACGGGCCGCGCGTCCGCGAGCGACGGAGTGAAGAGGGAGGGCTGGTCGGGGTCCGCGAACACGGTGGCGAAGTCCTCCGGGGCCAGGCCTCGCGCGAGCCGGGCCGCGAACGAGTCCTTGAGCTGGCGCACGTAGTACTCGACGTCGTAGTCGCGCGCGTCGTCGCCCGCGGGCTCGCCTGGAGTGGGGCGCGGGGCGGGTTCGCCGTCCTCGGTGAGTGCTTCCGGGAGCAGGCCCGCGCGGCCGCCGGTGGCGCGGTAGATGCGCACGCGCTCGCCCAGGGACCAGTGCTCGCGGCCGTTCGTGAGCAGCGCTTCGTACGGCAGCTCCCTGCGCTGCTTGCGCGTGGCCAGGTACTGCGAGGGGGACTTGGTCAGCCGCACCTGCGCGGAGACCTCGAAGGTGGGCACCCGGCGCCGCCGGAGCGCCATCACCGCGTCCACGTACGTGTCGCGCACGGTGCGCACGTCGCCGGCCAGCAGGTGCTGGAGGGCCCGGCGCAGGAAGTCTTCTCCATAGGGCTCCGCGCGGCTGGAGCGGAAGGCCACGCCGCGCAGCAGCAGGGGCCCGGTGTAGGGCTGGAGCGCGTAGTTCTTCGGTTCGTGCGACAGCATGGCGGCGTAGCGCCCGTCGAACTCCAGCTTCACGCGCGGCGGCAGCAGGGCCGCGACTTCGGACACCACGCGGCGCTCGTCGGTCTCCGTCCAGGTTTCTGGCACCGCGAAGTAGACGCCGTCCGTGTCGGCCTCCAGCAGTGTCACGCCCCGGTGTGCCAGCTCGCGGCACATCAGGCCCAAGAGCTCGCGTCCGCGCCGCGTCACCTCGTTGGCGGCGTGCACGTCCGAGAAGCGGGTGAGGCCCACCGCGCCCATGTAGCCGTAGGCGGAGTTGATCAGCAGCTTCATCGCCGCGGAGATGGCTTCGTATGTGTGGCGCTCCGGAGAGCCGGGCGGGGCCTTCTTCCCCTTGGCCTTCGCGTCCAGGCGCTGATCCACCAGCCGGTCCACCAGCGCGAGCAGCGCGTTCAGCCGGTCGCGCTTCGGTCCGATGCGGTACTGGCGCATCAGCGACGGGTAGAGGCTGGCCACGTCCGCCTTCACGATGTGCCGCGCGACGCCGGAGGCGAACAGGTGCAGCGCCGCGCCGCTGTGGGACGTGCCGTCGCCGGATTCGTGCCCGGGCAGCGCCGCGCCCGAGCGCACGTAGGCGCGCACCAGCAGCGGATCCAACACGCCCGTCGCTGGGCCCGCGTCCGCCAGCCGCTCGTAGCGCCGGGGGGCCATGCGCGCGAGCGCGAACGCCGCGCCGCCCATGAGGTGCGCCAGCCCCGCGGCCTCCGTCACGTCCTCGCGCGCGTAGCGGCGCACGCGCTCCGGGTCCTTCAGGAAGACCTCGTGCACGCGCGCGCCGGGGATGAGCTCGCGGTCGGGCCCGGACAGGCCCAGGTGCCGCGCCACCGCCTTGAGTCCGTGGCCGGGCAGGTCGCGGGCGGCGAAGTCGTGGCGGCGCACGGCGTCCAGCGTGTCGATGAACTCGCGGCCGGGGACGGTGTAGCGCGCGCGGCGCATGGCGTCCGCGTCACGGCCTCCGGGCCCTCGGTTCAGCGCGGCGCCCCTCGCGGACGGGCGGTGGCGCAGGCCCGGCAGCCCCGCTCGGCCCAGCGCCAGCGACACGTTCAGCCGCTTCGCGCGCTGGTCCAGGAAGGGCAGGTCGAAGCCGTGCAGGTTGTGGTTCTCCACCACGTCGGGGTCGGCTTCGCGGATGCGCGCGACCAGCCGGCGCAACAGGTCCGCCTCACCCGCGTCTCCGTCCGCTGTCACCTCCAGCGTCTCCGCCCGGCCGTCTGGATCCCTCACCGCCACGAGGAAGATGCGGTCCCTGGATGGGTCCAGGCCGGTGGTCTCCAGGTCGAACTGGAGCCTTCGCAGGTCGTCGAAGACCAGGTCGCGGAAGTACGTGCGGCCGGTGGCCACCAGGTACTGCTCCTCCGGAGGCAGCACCAGCGCCGCGGCCGGGCCCAGGTCGCGCAGGTGGCCCACGCGTTGATCCAACCGCTTCGATGCGCCCTTGAGCACCGCGGACGCCAGCGCGCGGCCGTCATCCGCGCTAACGAGGAAGCGCAGCGCGCCGGGGCCCTCCAGTTCACGGAACGTCATCGCGCCCGGCACCGGCGGCATGCCTTCCGGGCGGAGCGCGTCCCCCAGGTGCTCCAGGTCCTGGAGCGACGAGAGCAGCACCCAGGGCCGGTACCTCGCGTCCTCGCGCAGCCTCGCGTGCGTGCCCTGATGCCGCTTCCAGATGAAGGCTCGCCCGTCCGGCTCCGCCCAGACGGACACGATGCCCGGCGTGGGGTCCCATCCCCACAACCACTCGTCCTCCAGCGGATGGGGCGGCGGGACCATGGGCGGGGACTCGGGGGACAGAAGGCGCGGCGCGCGGGCGCTGCTCCGGCCGCTCATAGGCGCGCGAGGGCCCGCTTCGCAAGGGTGGGCGGACAGGAGCGGCGTGGCGCTGTCGGAAGGGCTTCGCATCGCTGGGGCTCGGCCCCAGCTTGAGGGCACCGGCTGACAGCGGTATGTCAGGATTCATCGTCATGCAGCGCACTGAGCGACTCTTCGCCCTCGCCGAGTACCTGAGGGGCCGCCGCACCGGCGTCACCGCGGAGGTGCTGGCGGAGCGCTTCAGCGTGACGGTGCGGACCATCTACCGGGACCTGGACGCGTTGCGCGCCGCGGCGCTGCCGGTGGGCGCGGAGCGTGGCCGGGGTGGTGGCTACGCGCTGGACCGAGGCTACAGCCTGCCGCCGGTGAACTTCACCGCGCGCGAGGCGGCGCTGGTGGTGGCGCTGGGACGCTTCGCCATCGACATGCGGCTGTTGCCCTTCACTGGGACGCTGGAGTCGGCGCTGGACAAGGTGCGCTCGGCGTTGTCCACGTCCGCGCAGCGGGAGCTGCTGGCCCGGCTGCGCGAGCTGACGTTCCTGGGCGTGCCGTCCCTGCCCACGCGCAAGCCCGTGCGCGAGGCGCTGGAGCGCGCGTGGTTCGAGCGACAGCCGCTGCGCATCACCTACGTGGACAGCAACTTCCTGGAGACGGTGCGCGAGGTGCGCATCGAGTCCGTGGTGATGGACCGGCACGAGACGCGGCTGGACGCGGTGGACCTCGCGTCCGGGGAGCGGCGCCACTTCCGGCTGGACCGAATCACACGCGCGGAAGTGGTGGGGGCCTGAAGCGCGAAGGAGGGGCCGTGCTCCTGTCGCGGCACCCTCCTGCCGTGGGCCTCAGCCGCGCGAGGGGAAGACGCCTTCCGTCGCGATGATGAAGTTCACGCAGGTGTATGGGTTCTGGATGGGCACGGGCTGGTTGCCGCCGGAGATGCCCACGGCCTGGGGGCCCATCACCGTGCTGGGGGTCGTGACGTAGGGCAAGGG
>NZ_RAWF01000379.1:0-6852 GCF_003612075.1 Corallococcus sp. CA041A | reverse complement strand
GCACCCGAGCCTGTTGCCTCGACACCCGAGCTCGCCGCCGCGACACCCAAGGATGGGGGGACGCCCGCCCCTTCGTCCGCCTCCACGGAGCAGGTGAGACAGCGCCTCGAGGCCTACTTCGGAGACGAGCCTTTCGACACCGCGTGGGCGCGGAGCGCCGAGCGGCAAGCGAAGGACGGCGTGAGGGCCGCGCTGCCAGACCCCTCGCAGCTCAGGTCCATCGAGTGCCGGGCCAGCCTGTGCCGCATCGAGACGGAACATGGGGACAACGAGCAGTCCTTCAACTTCGTGCGCACGGCCTTCATGGCTCCGGAGCGGCAGGTGTGGAACGCGGCGTTCGTGACGGTGCGCGGTGTGGATTCGACCGACAACAAGGTCGTCACCATCACGTACTTGGCGCGAGAGGGAGTGGAGCTCCCCATGGAGAGGCTGCTCTCCCCAGGGGGCGATGACGCGCAGGCCCTCCAGTAGTCACCACGAACCAACGTCAAAGCGCTGTGCGCCCGCCGATCTCAGGGAAGCGCTCATAGGCCTGCGGGAGTGCGTCCAGGTGAGCCGCGTTGTCGAGGTCGAGTGGCGCATCGGTGAGCTATACGACCCACCCCCGAGGCCGTGCGCCGCGACCGAGTGAGCAGGCCCACATCCCGCGAGGGGGCTGGGAACCTGATGGCCCTCGTGGTGTCGGAGGACCCGTAGTTCACCCACCCGAGGTAATGCGGGAGCATGGGCGCGCGAAGCGCCTCGGGTGGGTTGAGCATGGGCAGCGCACGGGGTGAGCGCTCCGGAACATGAGAGGAACCAGGCATCTGCTTCGCGACCTCGGAGCCGGGGCAAGCTCAAGCGGTACCGGCCCTGACTGGGAGTATTCGAGCCTGATGGCGCCAGACGATCTGCTTGAGGGAAGGCCGGTAAGGCTCAGCCTTAGCCCCCGGAGCCGTGGCATCGCTTTAACTTCCGGCCACTACCGCAGTGACACGGGTCGTTGCGGCCAACTTTCCCATGAGCCGCTTCGCTGGCAACGCCGAGCCTGGCTGCGGGTTCGCCGCCAACACCGAGCGCAGCCATTGCGCCCAGGAGGTCCTGCGGCGTTTCCATGAGATTTCTGATTTGTGCCAGAGGCTCGTCGAAGATGATCCGTTCGACCATCGTCGCATCGCCTACCAAATACGGAACATAGCGCGTGTCCACGCCTCGCGAGAACGAGTGATCCGAGCACACAACATACTTGCTCCACCTCCACGGCACGGGCAGGAGATCGTGATGCTTATATACAAAGTAGGTCACGTCGATGATGTGGCTATCTGGAAATGTCAGCCAGACGTGGAATGGGTACGGCTCGGCGCTATTCCGCAAAGTGCCGCGCAGCTCCAGTTCCAGCCGCTCGTAGGTCGTTCCGAACTCACGCTTTCCGCTGACCTCAACGTCACCAACTGTGACAAGACAGTTCACCCCTTCTAAACGGAGCCATCGCCAGAGCTCGGCGTGAATCTGGCCACACATGATCCTGATTTGTGTCGACTCATACCGCATCGAGTCGATCATGCGACCGACGAGGTCAAGGGCGTCGATGGCACGCCTGTGGCTACCGGCTATTCGGGTCTGGCGAGAAGCGTGCGTCGGCGAACGCGTCATTGCATGCACATTCCTGCGGAGGGGCCCGAAGAATGCTGGGGCTTGACAGGGCGAAAGTGGTCGAGTGTGCGCAGATGCCTCTGTGATGCCATGCGGTCCGTCACGGGGCGCGGCAGAATTCTGGCGTGCTGGCTACGGCCGGCAAGAATGGCAGGATGCGGGCCTTCGTAAAGGCGCTGGCTCAGACGTTGCGCTCGGCCTTGCGGAGCCGTTCGGAACTGGCTCTGGAGAATTTGGCTCTTCGCCAGCAACTCGCAGTCTTTCGCGAGAAGCACCCATCACCGAGGCTTGCTCGGGGCGACCGCCTCTTCTGGGTGTTTCTCCAGCGCTTCTGGCAGGGGTGGCGGAGGCCATTGTGCCTGGTTCAGCCGGCGACAGTGGTGAAGTGGCATCGGATGGGCTTCCGGCTCTTCTGGCGCTGGAAGTCCCGGAGTCGGGTGGGGCGGCCTCGGGCAACTCCGGAGCTGCGCGCGTTGATTCGGCGCATGGCTGAATCCAACCCGACATGGGGTGCCCCGCGCATTCATGGGGGGTTGTTGAAGCTGGGGATGGAAGTAGGCCAGACAACGGTCGCTCGGTACATGCCCAGACCGGGAAGGGGAGCGCCGAAACCGTCACCAACATGGCGGAACTTCTTGCGCTTGCATCTGGCGGAGTCCGCGGGGATGGATTTCTTTGTCATTCCGACTGCGACGTTTGGAGTGCTGTTGGGATTTGTGGTTGTGAGTCACCGGGACAGGCGAATCCTCCACCTCAATGTGACAGAGCACCCGACGGAAGAATGGACGAAGCAGCAGATGCGAGAGGCCTTTCCCTGGACCAGTGCTCCGAGGTACTTGCACCGAGATAGGGACAAGCTCTACTCGGAGGGTGTTCGCGCCACGCTTACCCATTTGGGGATTCGCGAGGTGCCGAGTGCAGCACGGTGTCCGTGGCAGAATCCCTATGCGGAGAGAGTCATCGGCTCGATACGTAGGGAGTCGCTGGACCATGTCGTCGTCCTGAACGAAGCCCACTCTCGGCGCCTGCTGCGCGAGTACCAGCGCTACTACAATGCGAGCCGGACGCACCTGTCGCTCGGGAAAGATGCGCCCGATACGCGTGAGGTGCAGGGCCCGGAGCACGGAGCCAAGGTGATAGAGCTACGGGAAGTCTTCGGGCTCCACCACCGGTACGAGCGCCGCGCTGCGTAGAGTCTCGGTCCTTCCAAGAACACCCTCGTAGACCCGCGCGTGCTGCACCAGGCTACCTGCGTTCGCAGGAGGGGCGGGGAGTGCCCACACGCAGGTAGCGCGAGGTGTTGAGGCGTCTGCGCCGGGCGTAATTCCGACCTCTGTCAAGCGGAAGGGAGGACCCAGCGGCTCGTCATGCGAATCGCTCACGTCATGACGCGCGTTTTGACGCACTCATGACGCAGCGACTGAATTTTGGGTAGGCACACCGCGTGAACGGCGGCGCCGAGCGCGAGCTCCCAGCTCGGAACAGCAAGGCCGGCCATGGGGACGTGCCCCACGACCGGCCTTGCTCCTCGGCGTGTCGACGCGGTCCTACCGCAGGGGCACGCGCTTGAGCCTGAAGGGCGAGGGGCTCTCGCTCATCGTGAAGTAGCTCGCGCCGTTGGCCTCGTACTCGATCGCCTCACCCTGGCCCTCGGAGGTGTCGGTCAGCGTGACGGGCGTCGCGAAGACGGCCGACTCGAAGCCAAGTCCCGGCGTCGCACGGAACTCGTAGACAGTGCGGTAGGTGCGAAGGAGGAAGCGATCCGCGCATGGGTGGATCGCCGCCGCGGTCGCGGCCGAGAAGTTGGCGTCTCCGTTCAGCGGCAGCTGGATCGTGTGGACGTGGATCAGCGTGGCCTGCACGCCCGGCGTCAGCGGCTGGGGGAACTTGTACACGCCGCTCTGCCCCGTGCCCCCGTTCTTGGTGACGACGTAGATGTCCCCGGTGGTGGGGTGCACCATCAGCGACTCCGCGTCCTTCGCGCCGTCCGGATAGACGAACGGGAAGGCCTCGGCGACGAGCCCCCCCGAGGTCTGGCCGTTGGCGAGATCCGGCTCGGGCACGCGGTAGATCGTGAACGACGTGGGGCTGCCACCCGGAGGGAAGTTGGCGCTCCACTTCCCGATGTCACCGATGAAGATGCACGAGCCGCTCGGGCAGGGCCCGGTTGCGAGGTCCTCCCAGTCGGCCGGCGTCACGTTGGTCACGTTGAACGTGCCGATCGTGCTCGCGTTGAGGGTGTTGATCGCGACGATCGCGGTGGTGTCCTCGTTGTGCACGTAGAGCGTGTTGCCGACCACGCGGCTCGCGGCCAGGCCCGAGGGCTCCACGATTTCCGGCGCGGTCACGGTGCCCTGGAGCGTGAAGGTGCTCGCGTACGTGTCGCCGACCATGCAACTGGGGGCGTTGGCGGCGCGCAGGACGATCACGTGCGCGGTGTTGGTCTGCACGAACGCGGAGCTGCCGGAGAGGCCCGTCTGGAGGCCCGGCGCGGTGAGCGACCGGTAGGCCGCATTGAAGAGCAGTCCATTGGTGTGACCCAGGCACGCGTCGAAGGCCTCGGTGAAGCCGAGCGGCGGCTCGATGCCGGTGGCAGGGCAGGTGGCGTCCGGCCAGACCTGTGAGCCGTACCAGACGGCGAGGCCACCCGCGCTGCCGGTCACCACGTCGGGCACGGTGAACGACGCGGAGTCGCCGTTCTTCTGGCCTGCGTGCACGTCGATTGGCTGGATCGGATCGACGCCGCTGAAGGCCTCCACGCTCCCCGCCATGTGGGTGGTCGCGTCCAGTCCGAACGCGTAGCTCGCGGGCTCGGAGGCGCCCGCGACGCGGTAGAAGATCCAGGTGCGGATGGCCCAGGCGCTCTGCTCCGAGCGCAGGAACGTCCAGCCGGCGGGCGGCGTGACGGTCGCGGAGATGTTGTTGCGCACGGTCACCCGCGCGATGAGCGCGTCGTTGGCCTCGGTCCCCGACGGCTTGGGGATCGACAGCGAAGCGATCGACAGGCCGCTGTGGCGCGAGCTCCCACGCAACGCGACCCCCGAGGACGGTGCGACCTCGGCGCGGCGAAGGGCGACGACCTGCGCGACGTTGGTCTCGGCGAACGTCGAGCTCCCGTTGAACGGTCCCTGGATGCCGGCACCGGCGAGGGGCATGAAGGCGGCGTTGAAGACGAGGCCCTGGGACGAGGACACCAAGCAGGTGTCGTAGGTCTCGGCGAAGCCCACGGGGGGCTCGATCGCCGGGGTCGGACACGCGGCGCCGGTCCACGCCTGCGCGCCGAACCAGACGGCAGCCCCGCCCGCGGTCGAGGTGCTCAGCTGCGGCGTCGTGAAGGCCGTCGAGCCGCTGTTGCTCTTGCCGGCGTGCGTGTCGATCGGGTTGGCCGGATTGACGCCGGCATACGCCACGAGGTTGCCGACGAGGTTGCTCGCGATGGAACTCTGGAACGTGTGGCTCGCGGGCTCGCTGGCGGTGGCGACGCGGACGAAGACCCAGCCGCGGATGCTCCAGGTGCTCATGTCGGTGCGCACCAGCGTCCAACCCGCAGGCGGGGTGAGCTCGGCGCCGATCTGGTTCCGGTTCGCAAGGTGCGCCAGCAGCACGTTACCGGCGGCGACGCCCGTAGGGGTCGAGAGGGTCAGGCTGGTGACCGTCTTGCCGCTCGCGTGCGTGGTGCCGACGAGGGTGATCTCCCCGGTGGCCGGCGGCTGGAGGGGACGCAGCACCACCGCGTGCGTGATGTTGGTGTTGGGGAGCGTGGAGCTGCCGGTGAAGGCGGGCTGGGCACCTGCGGCCCCGAGCTCCGAGGTGGCGGCGCTGTGCAGCACGCCGAGCGACGACGAGACGAGGCAGGTGTCGAGCTGCTCGGTGAAGCCCGTCGGAGGGGTGTGGACCGCGGGGCACGCGGCGCCTCCCCAGACCTGGGCCGAGAACCACACTGCGAGGCCGTTCGCGGACGACGTGGTGGCGACGGGCAGCGCGAGGCTCGCGCTGTTGCCATTCTTCTGGCCCACGTGCACGTCGATCGGCTGGAGCGGATCCGCGCCCGACACCGCGACCAGGGTGGCCGCCATGGAGCTGGCGAGGTCGAGGGTGAAGGTGTGACTGCTCGGCTCGGCCGCGCTGGCCACGCGGAGGAAGAGCCAGGACTTGATGGCCGAGGCGCTCTGCTCGGAGCGCAGCAGCGTCCAGCCAGCGGGTGGGGTGGCGACGGCGGTGACGGCCTCGCGATTGCTCAGCTGCATCACCAGCACATCTCCGGCGGCCGTACCGACGGGGGTGGGGATGGAGAGGGTGGTGGTGGCCAGGCCGCTCGCGCTGGTGGTTCCTCGCACGGAGAGCGTGGCGAGGCCCTGGGCCGTCGTCGCATCCTGTACGTCGTCGGGCTGCGCGAGCTCAGTCGTTCCACAGGCGGCCATCAGTAGGGCGGCCGCGAGCCACAGACTTCGGAATGGGGTCATGGGGTTTCGATCGGGTGTCGACTCACCGGACTGGAGGTCCGGGAATCGGCCATGTGAAGGACCCCGAAGTGCGAAGCGCAATCGACTGTCATGACACGGGAAAGCTGCCGTGAAATGGTTGGGATCGTCGGGTGTCATCGAAAGAAGGTGGCAGTCCTGTCCATGCGGTCACGCGGAGTACTTGGAGAACGCGAAGCCCAAAGATATCTGCGCACGGTGCAAGGGCCGAAGGGCGGTCGGCACCCCGAGGGGTGGGCCTCCAGGCAAGCCTCGTGACCGTGGCTGTGACCGGCTCGTGACGTCAGCAGAACGGTGCTGACATCCTGTGATCTGGAGCGTGCCTGGAACTGTGGGCTTCGTCGAGCTCGTGGGGCACGAAGCCCTTGGAGGCCCTGCTCTTCGGGCGTCCGACCAAGAGGGAGTCGATTGGGGTGTGCTGTGTTCGTGGCCGCTGCGTGATGTTTGAGTTGCTCTGCGTCAGCAGAGCCGATCTCAGAATTGGCGCATGAGGATGAGCGCGCAGGCGAGGTGGAGAAACCCGAGGAAGTTCTCGGCTTTCACCTCGTAGCGGGTGACGAGGCGCCGGAAGAAGCGGAGCCAGGCGAAGTAGCGTTCCACCTGGGAGTAGCCCGGCGCTCTCAAGCGGTCGTCGCAACAGCTGACGCGAATACTTCGGCAGGCGTTCGCCATGCAAGCGTTTGACGCGGGCGCCCGTTAAGTTCGTGCGCGATGGCGTCGAGTTGCTTGCCGGAGAGGG
>NZ_RAWF01000378.1:0-7122 GCF_003612075.1 Corallococcus sp. CA041A | reverse complement strand
GCCCCACCCGAACACCATGCGGCTCCGCGCCCTCCTGCCCGCCCCAGTGGCCCTGTTCACGCTGGGGCTCATCCTCTGGCTGGGGTTCCTTCCCCTTCGCAACTACGACCTGTTCTTCCACCTGGCGGGGGGCCGCTACGTGCTGGAGCACGGCTTCAACCCCGTGGACCCGTTCAGCGTGACGGGCACCGCGGGCTGGGTCCCCCACGAGTGGGGCTTCGGCGTGCTCTGCGTCCTGCTCATCAAGGCCCTGGGCGCCGCCGGTCCCTCGCTCCTCGTCGCCTCACTTGTCGCTGCCAACGTGCTCCTGCTCTGGGTCGCCCTGCGGCGCGCGGACGCCCAACCCTCCCATCTCCTCGTCCTCGCCTGTCTGGGATTGGTGTCGGGCGTCCAGGCCTCCACCTGGCTCCAGGAACGTCCCTTCCATCTGGGACACCTGCTCTTCGTCCTCGCCGCCCTGGGCGTCCAGGCCTGGCGCCGGGGAAATACGCGGGTGCTCTGGGCCTTCCCGCTCCTGGGACTCGTCTGGGCCAACCTGCACGGCAGCTGGCTCCTGGGCCCTGCGCTGCTTGCGTCCACCGCGATGGGCACGGCCCTGGATGACCGCACGCCCGCGTCGCTCCGGCGCTGCGGGGCCGCGCTCGCTGCGGCGCTCGCGATGTTCCTCGTCGCGGGCCTGTCGCCGGACGGCCCCCGCATCTACCTGTATCCGCTCCAGCACTCGCTGCTCTCCTCCACCCAGCACATCAACGAGTGGCGCCCGCTGGACCTGGATGCAGGCTGGAGTTGGGTCTACCTCTTCCTCTTCGGTGCGTGCCTCTTCGTCATCGGCCGGGCCCGCGTGCGGCGCGCCGCTGCCCTCCTGCCCGCGCTCGTGCTGGGCATCGCCGCGCTGAAGGTCCAGCGCCATGCGCCGTTCGCGTCCGTGCTCCTCGCCCTCACGCTGGTGGAGCACGCGCGCACGAGCGACGCGCCCGCCCTCCCCCGCTTCCTGTCGTGGCTGGAGCACCCCATCGCCACCTGGAGCACCGGAACGTCCCTGGCGCTGTGGCCCACCGTCCTGCTGGCCGGTCTGTTCGCGCTGAACGCAGCCGCACCCCGCCCCGTGGAGATGGGCACGCACCCCAACATCCCCCTGTCCGTGCTCCAGACACTGAGCCAACAGCCTCCGGGCCGCGTGCTCAACCGCTTCATCATGGGCGGCCCCATCTCCTACTTCGCGGGTGCCCCGTACAAGGTCTACATCGACAGCCGGAATGATCCGTTCCCCGCCGCCATCCACCAGGCCTATGAGCGGCTCGTGTGGTCCGAGCCCGGCTGGGAGCAGGCGCTGGAGGCCTATGATCCAGACTACGTCGTCTGGGACACGGAGAACCCGGGCAACCTCCTGCTGGATCACCTCCAGAAGCGCGGCGGCTGGCGCGAGCTGGCGAAGGCGAACGGCTGGGTCCTCTGGGCGCGGGAGCGCACGAGGACGACCGCTTCACCCCCCTGAAACACGAATGGCAGGCCCTTCCAGTTGGAGGGACCTGCCATTCACCGAAGCCCGGAAGCGGCTCAGTAGGTGTTGTTCTGACCGAAGGACTTCATGGTCTTCTTGTTCAGCGTGTCGTTGGACACCTGGCCGTCGTTGGCCACGTTGTCGTTACCGGCCAGGGCCGCCGCGGAGGCGCCGAACAGCTTGCGGATGTTGTCACCGAACAGCGTGATCACGCCGATGGCGGCGATCGCGATCAGGGCAACGATGATGATGTACTCGGTCATGCCCTGACCACGGTTCTTGCGGAACTGCTTCTTCGGGGCCTTCGCGATCGCGTTCATGGGAAACTCCGGGGGTCGTTGCAGCGGTGGAAAGACACACCCTGCGGGAAGTCAGGGTCGATACGGACAGTACAACGGGCGGGCAAGCACCTCCATCCGTCAACGGGAGGATGGGGGGGCCGGATCAAGGAATATCGCGGGTCTGGCACCACTCAAGGTTTCATTCCCCCTGTTTCAGGGCGCTCCGGGCGCCGCCGTGGGCATACGGCGGGTCCTCCCGCAGGCGTCCGGAGGAAGGGCCTCGCAGTACGCCTTGAACGCCCTCTGCAGCTTCGCGTCCTGGGGGTGGAGCACCGCCACCTCGCGGCCCACCGCCAGCGCCCCGTCCGCGTTCATCGGCGTCCACACCGTGCGCGAGGCCCAGGTCCGGGCCGTCACCAGCTTCAGGTACTCCGTCACCAGCTCCGGGGAACGGCCGCCCCGCGCCACCTCCGGCTCCAGCAGCGATGCCGCCAGGGTCAGGTCCCCCTGCGCCAGCACCGCCCGGCCCAGCGCGAGCGCCGACGCGGGATCCTCCGGCGCCAGCGAACGCCACAGCGCCGCCACGCCCCGGACGGTCGGATCCTTGTCCGAGTGGTAGCGCTCCACGTTGCGGTACAGCCCCGCGGCCTGCTCGGCGGTGGGCGGATAATCGCGCAGGTACTGGTGCAGGAGCAGCCCGGGCCCTGTCTCCGGCGACCGGCGCTCGTCGTTCACGCGCACGTCCAGGTTCGCCAGGAAGAACGCCACCGGCGACGCGTACTCCAGCAGGTTGTGGTCGTCCGTGTTGATGGGCCCCTCGCCCGCGAAGTCCTTCTGGCCTGCCTCGGTGTGCACCTGCTTGGACAGCAGGCCGAACAGGTCGTTGATCTCCACCCGCGACAGGTCCGCCTTCACGTCCGGCCGGGCCATGCGCGCGGCCACCTCCGCCGCGTTGAACGACAGCGGCTTGCGGCTGGCCACCATCACCAGGTCCTCCGGGCCCAGCCACGTCGTGGCGTGCGGGAAGGTGTCCTGCAGCGTGCGGATCACCAGCCGCACCAGTTCGCGGTTGCTCTCGTAGGTGTGGATCCACTGCACCATCACGCCGTCGTCCGTCAGGTGCTTGTCCACCAGCTGGAAGAAGTCGCGCGTGAAGAGGCCGGACACGCCTGTCACCCAGGGGTTGGAGGGCACGCTGATGATGAGGTCGTACTGCATGGGCGCCAGCGCCATGAACGTCTTCGCGTCGTCGATGTGCACGTGCGTGCGCGGATCATCCACCGCGTTGCGGTTGTCCGCCTTGAACAGGCGCGCCGCATCGATGACCGCCGGGGAGATTTCGACCATGTCCAGGCGCTCCACCGGGTGCGCCAGCACGCTGCCCGTGGTGATGGCCGCGCCCGAGCCGATGACGAGCACGTTCTTCGGGTCGCGCGGGTGCAGCAGCGCGCCCAGGTGGCCCGCCATCACCTGCGTCTCGATGTCGCTCCCGTTCGACGCGTCCGTCTTCCCGTTGATCTTCATGAAGCGCAGGTTGTCGCTCGGCAGGTCCCCCACCATCACCGTGGCGAAGGTGTCGTCCGCGTAGAAGCGCGGGACGATGGCCTTCTCCGTGCTCTCCACCAACTTCGCGTAGCTGTCCGGCGGCTTCTGGTGCGCGCGGATCGCCGCGATGTTGGACAGCCGCTGCGGCCAGCCGTGCATGCCGCCCAGCACCACCACCGCCAGCACCGCCGTCACGCCCACCGGCGCCAGCGTCCGCCACGCGGGCACCGCGCTTGCGCCCTCCCCTTCCTTCGGCGCGGACAGCGCGTGGAACGCCAGCGCCGCGGAGAGGAGGTTCGCCACCGCCCCCGCGATGAAGTTGCCCTGCATGCCCCAGAAGGGCATCAGCACCAGCCCGCCCAGCACGGAGCCAGAGAGCGTGCCCGCCGTGTTCCACAGGTACACGCCGCCCAGCTGGCGCCCCACCTCGGACACCTTCGCCGTGGCCACGCGGGCCGCCGCCGGAAACGCGATGCCCATGATGAACGTGGGCACCAGCAGCACCAGGCAGCAGAACGCGAAGGTGATGCCCTGGAAGACAGGCCACGTCTCCACCGCGCGCGTGAGCATCCACTCCGACCAGCGGAACAGGTGCGGCAGCCGCACGTACAGGGGCAGCGCCACGCAGAGACTCAACACCAGCCCCACCTGCGTCCAGCCATACAGCTTCAGCGAGTCCCCGCCCTCCTTGCGCGTCATCAGCCAGAAGCTGCCCAGGCCGATGCCCAGGATGAACGCCGTCAGGATGAGCGTGAAGGCATACGTGGACGCCCCCAGCACGATGGACAGCAGGCGGATCCACGTCACCTGGTACAGCATGGACGTGAAGCCCGACAGCATCACGCCCACGAGCGCGGCCCGCACCGCCCGCCGGGGATAGGCCACGTCCTCCGCGCCCGCCGCCGCCCCCACTGTCACCGCCGGTGGGTGCTGACGTGCCAGCGCCAGCGCCGCCAGTGCGAGCAGCACGTTGATGCCCGCGGCCAGCTTCGCGGACGCGGACAGGCCCACCAGCGGAACCAGCCGCGTGCCCGCCACGTAGACGCCCACCGCCGCGCCCAGGCTGTTGATGGCATACAGCCGCGCCAGCTCCTTGCGCACCCCGGCGAGGCTCGCCGCGAAGTGGCGCACCAATGCCGGCAGCGTGCCGCCCATGAGCAGCGTGGGCACCACCAGGGACAGCGAGGACACGAGCAGGCGCGGCGCCACCCGCAGGCCCTCCGGCACGTGGGGCGCCAGGGTCAGCCACAGGTGCTCCAGCGCCCCCAGGACGTATGGGAACGCCAGCGCGTACAGGCCCACGCCCAGTTCCAGCACGCCATAGAGCGCCAGGGGGTTCTTCACCCGGTCCGCTGTCCGCCCGAAGACAAACGCCCCCAGCGCCAGCCCCCCCATGAACGTGGCCAGCACGACGGCGTGCGCCTGGCCGCTGTTGCCCAGCACGTTCCCCAGGTATTTGGACCAGACCAGCTCGTAGACGAGCGCCGTGGCCCCGGACAGGAACAGAAGGGCCGCCACAAGGTTCTTCGGAGGACGTGCGGTGCTGGTCATAAGGACAGCGCTCGACGTTACCCGGTATGTTTCAGGTCCACCAATGAACGCCCATCTCCTGCAAGCCGCGCAGCTCGCCTGGTCTCCCAACCTCCGGGTGACACGCGCCGAAGGTGACTGCGCCCAGGTGCTGCGCCGCGACGCCAAGGCGCTCGTGGGCATGTCCCTGCACACCGCGCTGGGGGTTCCCCAGGAGCGTGCCCGCGAACTGGATGCGCGCGCGCGCGAGGACCGCCGCGCGGTGGAGTTCGTCACCCTCTCCGCGGGAGGCCCCACCGGCAACCCGCCCGCCAACCACCTGCGGCTCGTGCTGGGCATGGACGGCGAGGAGGCCGCCGCGGGCGTGCTCGACCTGGGCACCGTGCTGGAGGGCGCCCCGCCGGTGCAGATCTCCAAGCTGTCCTCGTCCCTCAGCCATGAGATCCGCAACCCGCTCTCCTCCGTGAAGATGGCGGTGCAGACGCTGGCCCGGAACACCGGCCTGTCGGACCGGGACAAGCGGCGGCTCACCATCGCCAACCGCGAGATCCGCACCATGGAGCGCATGCTCTGGCTGCTCTCCGAATACGGCCGCGAGAGCGCCGCGAACCTGGACGCCCACGCCCTGCGCTCGGTCGTCCAGGAGGCGACCGCCATGGTGGCCCCGGAACTGGCCGAGCGCCGCATCGAGGTGGATGTGAAGGAAGAGGCGGACCTGCCCCGCGTGAGGGTGGATCCCAACCGGTTGAGGCCCGTGCTCGCTCAAGTCCTGCTCAACGTGGCCATGGGCCTGCCCGAAGAGGGCCGCGTCCAGGTGACGCTGCGCCAGGACGACCCCGGCCACGTCAGCCTCATCCTGGATGATCCAGCCGCGGCCCTGCCTCCGGATGAGCGGGGCACGCTGTTCGACCCTTTCGGCTCGCGGCTGGCGCGGGGCGCGGGGCTGTCCCTGGCCGCCCTGCGGCGGGTGATGACGGGTGTGGGGGGCGACGTGGCGGCCCAGGGGAGCGCGGAACCGGGGATGGTGTTCACGCTGACGTTCGCCGCCTGAGGACCCCATGGAGACCCTCCTCATCGTCGACGATGACGTGTCGCTGCTCGAAACCCTCACGATGCATTTCGAGGAGATAGAGCAGGACGACGGGCAGCCGCGCTACCAGGTGGTGACGGCCACCAGCGCGGCCGCGGGACTCAAGGCCGCCCAGGAGAACATGCCCAGCGTGGTCATCCTGGACATGATGCTCCCGGACCGCACGGGCCTGGAGATCATCGAGGAGATGAAGGGCCTGTGCGGCGACGCGCGCATCATCCTCGTCACCGCCTACCACGACATGGAGACGACCATCCGGGCCATGAAGGCCGGTGCGTTCGACTACATCCACAAGCCCTTCCCGGATCCGGCCGCCCTGGACCTCGTCGTGGAGCGCGCGCTGGAGTACCGCCAGCTGTCGCGCCGCGCGGATGAAGTCCACCGCGAGAACGCCGTCGTCCGACTGGGCGACATCGTGGGCACCAGCCCCTCCATGCAGCAGCTGGTGAAGGAGATTGGCAAGGTCGCGAGCAGCACCGCGACGGTGCTGATCAACGGCGAGAGCGGCACGGGCAAGGAGCTCATCGCCCGCGTCATCCACAACTACTCCTACGACGAGCCCCGCCCCTTCATCGGCATCAACTGCTCCGCCATCGTGGACACGCTGCTGGAGAGCGAGCTGTTCGGCCACGAGAAGGGCGCCTTCACCGGCGCGGTCGCCGGCAAGCCCGGCAAGTTCGAGCTGGCCGAGGACGGCACCGTCTTCCTGGACGAGATTGGCGACATGTCGCTGATGCTCCAGGCGAAGCTGTTGCGCGTGCTCCAGGAGCGCGAGTTCGAGCGCGTGGGCGGCGTCAAGCGCGTGAAGCTGCGCGCTCGCGTCATCGCCGCCACCCACCGCCACCTCGCGGACGAGGTGGACCAGGGCCGCTTCCGCGAGGACCTCTACCAGCGCCTCAAGGTGATTACCCTCGTCATCCCGCCTTTGCGTGAACGGCGCGAGGACATCCCCCCGCTCGTGAAGCACCTCTTGGAGCGCATCAACGAGAAGGTGCACAAGCGCGTCACCCGCGTGCCCCACGAGGTGATGGAGCGCCTCACGCGCCTGCCCTGGCGCGGCAACGTGCGCGAACTGGAGAACGTCCTCACCCGCGCAGTGGTGCTCGCGCCGGGTGACGTGCTCCGGGGTGACGACCTGCCCGCCCTGGAGGCGACCCCCTCAGGCCCCATGGACC
>NZ_RAWF01000377.1:0-7162 GCF_003612075.1 Corallococcus sp. CA041A | reverse complement strand
ACAGGCCCCACCCGGCCGGACGGCCAGGGCCCCTTCACCCCTCTTCCAGGCCTGCCATACGGCCAGTCATTTCTTCCCCCACGATTCGGTCGAGTCCGTAACTTCTTCAGACGTCACCGCCGACCCACCGCGAAAGTGCCCGGAATTCCCGGGAGCGGCGGGCAGGCACGCGGTTCGCAATAGCGATGGAGTGTCGAGGAACCGAACCCGTGTCCCAGTCTTCCGCAAGAAATCGCCTGGTCCTGCCCTACCGCGTCCACTACGCACCGCCCGCGTGGCGGGAGGTGGGGCGGATGTCGTCCGAGGCCTTCGAGGCCCTGCAACAGACCCTGGCGCGGCTGGCGGAGCGGACGAAGTCGCACGACTCGGTGGCGGGACCCGCGCGGCACCGCGTGGAGGGCCACGACCTGGAGCTCGTCTACGAGAAGGACCCTCGCGCCAGCACGCTCACGCTGCTCGCGGTGACGCGGCTGGGCTGACGCACGAAGGTCCCTCGTTCGCGCGAGGCCCCCGGCTTCAGGCGAACCGGCCGGACAGCCGGCCCACGGTGGCCAGCAGCTCGTCCGGGACGATGGGCTTCTTCAGCAGGCCGCCCGTGTCCGGCAGCGCCTCCGCCCCCACGCCCGACAGCAGCAGCACCGGCACGGCCTTCAGCCGGGGCCAGTCCGCACGCAGGTGGCGCAGGAACTCCGGGCCGTCCATCACCGGCATCCTCAGGTCCAGCAGGATGAGGCTCGGCGGGGGCAGGTGCTGGAGCTCGTCCAGGGCCTCTCGGCCATTGGCGGCGACGGCCACCTCGTAGCCGTCGGCTTCCAGGATTTCGGCGATGGCGGCGCGAGCATCCTCGTCGTCCTCCACCACCAGCACGGGCTTGTGCGGCGCGGGCTGAACCATGTCCCGCAGCATAGAGACCCCCTCCCCCACACGGACACGCCTTCCCGGAATACCCAGACAACTGGTGGACAGATGGCTACCCTGGAGGATGACCCCCTTGGGGCCGGAGCGGCCACTCTGGGAGGTTCGGGGGGCATGCTGACGCTGCCCGTCTACCTGGAGCTGGGCGCGGTGGGGCTGGGAGCCCTGTCAGGGGCGCTGCACGCGCTGCGGAGGGAGCTGGACGCCATGGCGGTGCTGGCCCTCTCCATCTGCACCAGCGTGGGGGGCGGCATGCTGCGCGACGTGCTGCTCGGGCAAACGCCCGCGGCGCTGCGCTCTTCGCGCTACCTGCTGGCGGTGGGCGCTTGCGCGGTGCTGGCCGTCCTCTTCGCGCCGTGGCTGTCCCGGCTGCACCGGGCGCTGGACGTGGTGGACGCGCTGCTGTTGGGCATGTGGGTGGTGCTGGGGCTGGAGAAGGCGCTCGCGTTCCAGCTGCCCCTGCCGTCCGCGGTGTTCCTGGGGGTCGTCACCTCCGTGGGCGGCGGCGTCATCCGGGACGTGCTCCTGGGCGAGCGCACCGCGCTGGTGTCTCCCGGCGAGCTGTATGCCACCGTCGCGCTGCTGTGCGGCCTGCTCTACGTCGCGCTCGCGGTGGGCCTGAAGCTGCCCGCGCCCCTGGCGGAGGCCGCCGCCATCGCCGGGGCCAGCCTGCTGCGCCTCACCGCCATGTGGCGCCGGTGGCGGCTGCCGCACCGGTTCGACCTGCTCCAACTGCTGGACCGGATCCAGGCCCGCCGCCCTCGCGGACCGCCCTGAGGCTGGAGCCGCGCCTCCGGAATATCTTTTGGACAGAAACGAACTTTCCGGTCCAGAATTCTCCGACAGGTGCCGCAACCCCGTTAGGACCGCGGATCATTTCGGAGGGGAAGCAGGCTCGCAAACGTGTGCTCCCTCACGGGTCTGTCCCACCAGGGGGGCCCGGGGGGTTAGCGGGGCCTGGAGCCCCTTCCTACCTTGGGCCGACCATGTCGCTGAGGAGCCAGGAACAGGGGAGTGCGCGCATCCGCCAGGCCGGGTCGTGGAAGGCCCGGGCGTGGCGGGAGCTGGAGGCGGGGCGTGAGCGCATCCAGGCGATGCTCGCGCCGCTGCCGGAGGCGGAGTTGATGCGGCAGCACTCGCCGCTCATGTCCCCGTTGGTCTGGGACGTGGCCCACGTGGCCAACTACGAGGAGCAGTGGCTCTTGCGCGCGCTGGGGGCTCCGGCCTTCACGGACCCTGCGTTCGACGCCATCTACGACGCCTTCCGCCACCCGCGAAACACGCGCTCCGCGCTGCCCCTGCTGGAGCCGGAGGCCGCCTGGGCCTACGCCACCCGCGTGCGCGAGGCGGTGGGCGCGCACCTGGAGACGCTGCCCGAGGACAGCGCGGATCCGCTGCTCCACGGCGGCTTCGCCTTCGGCATGGTGGCGCAGCACGAGCAGCAGCACGCGGAGACGCTGGCCGCCACGCTGCAGCTGATGACGCATGTGGAGTACCACCCGGTGGAGGCCCTGCGCCCCCAGCCCGGCGCGGTGCCACAGCACGAGGTCTTCATCCCCGGCGGCCCGGTGCACCTGGGCGGCGACGACCCGTGGGCCTACGACAACGAGCGCCCCCGTCACGTCGTGGACGTGGCGCCCTTCCTCCTGGATGCGCACCCCGTCACCACGGGGGACTTCCTCGTGTTCGTGGAGTCCGGCGGCTACGAGGATCCGCGCTGGTGGGACCCCAAGGGCTTCGCGTGGATCCAGGCGGAGAAGATCCGTCACCCGCTCTTCTGGAGTCCGCAGGGCCACCACGTCTGGCTGCGCCGCCGCTTCGGCACGGTGGAGCGCCTGCCCAAGGACGAACCCGTGCAGCACGTGTCCTGGTACGAAGCGGACGCGTACGCGCGCTGGGCCGGCAAGCGCCTGCCCACGGAAGCCGAGTGGGAGAAGGCCGCGCAGGGCAGTGACGGTGTCACTCGCGCGCACCCCTGGGGGGACGCAGCGCCCACGGACGCGCACGCCAACCTGGGCGGGACGCGCTGGGGGCCGTCGCCCGTGGGCAGCCACCCTTCGGGCCGCAGCGCGGACGGCGTCTGGGGCTTGCTGGGCGACGTCTGGGAATGGACCGCCAGCGACTTCCAACCGTACGCGGGCTTCAGGGCCTTTCCGTACCGCGAGTACTCGGAGGTCTTCTTCGGAGACACGTCCAAGGTGCTGCGCGGTGGCGCCTGGGCGAGCGCGCCGGTGGCGGTGCGCAACAGCTTCCGCAACTGGGACTTCCCCATCCGCCGGCAGATCTTCGCCGGCTTCCGCTGTGCACGCGACGTGAAGTGAGGGTCACATGAGGATGAGGTCGGAGCAGGGTGAGGCACGCGTCGCGGAGGGCTACTCGGCGCCAGGCGTGAAGGTGGACGTGCACGTGCAACCCGGGGACGCGCGGCGTTCGCTGCGCGCGGAGGTGCTGGAGGGGCTCTGCCATGGGCCCAAGGAGCTGAGCCCCAAGTGGCTCTACGACGAGCGCGGCAGCCAGCTCTTCGACGACATCACCCGCCTGCCGGAGTACTACCCCACACGCCGCGAGCGGGAGATTCTGCGCGCCCACGCGGACGACGTGGCGCGGCTGAGCGGCGCGGACACGCTGGTGGAATTGGGCAGCGGCACCAGTGAGAAGACGCGCCTCTTGCTGGACGCGATGGACGCGGCCGGACAGCTCAAGCGCTTCGTGCCCTTCGACGTGAGCGAGGCCTTCCTGCGCAAGGCCGCGGAGGGTCTGGCTCGCGAGTACCCGCGCATCGCGGTGCACGCGGTGGTGGGCGACTTCGAGCAGCACCTGGGCCGCATCCCGGGCGGCGGCCGGCGGCTCGTCGCCTTCCTGGGCGGCACCATTGGCAACCTGAAGCCCGCACAGCGCGCGCTGTTCCTGCGCGAGCTGGCGTCCGGACTGGAGCCCGGTGACGGACTGCTGCTGGGCACGGACCTGATCAAGGACCGCGAGCGCCTGTTCGCCGCCTACAACGACAGCGCGGGCGTGACGGCGGACTTCAACCGCAACGTGCTGCGCGTGCTCAACCGCGAGCTGAACGCGGACTTCGACCCGGAGGCCTTCGAGCACCTGGCCCCGTTCGACGAAGCGAACAAGTGGATCGAGATGCGGCTCATCTCACGCAAGGCCCAGTCCGTGTGGCTGAAGGACCTGGAGCGGCGCGTGGAGTTCGCGGAAGGCGAATGTCTGCGCACGGAGGTGAGCTGCAAGTTCTGTCGCGAGCAGGTGCAGGCGGAGCTTGGCGACGCGGGCCTCGACCTGGCCGCGTGGTGGACGGACGCGGACGGAGACTTCGCGCTGTCGCTGGCGATGAAGCGCTGAGCGGGAGACTGCTTTCAGCAGGGGCCGCCCGGCGCTGCGTTTCGCGGCGCCGGGGCAGGGCCCGAATCAGACGGTGCGACGGAGCGGCCTAGCGGCGGCGCGGAGGATCGCGGCGCACGGGCACCGGCACCGGAGCCGGCTGCTGCGCCGGGCGGGTCCACGCGGCCCAGAGCGCGGCGGCCGCGGTGATGACCAGTCCCCCCGCCGCTGCTAGCTGCTCACCCAGGGGCCCGATCTCCACGGCGGCCAGGGGGAGGGGAAGCATCTCGGTGAGCGTCATGCGCGGACTCCTTACGAGGGGCACAGTGTGAAGACCCGGGACGGGCGGGCGCTCGGCACAGGTCGGGAGGCTAAGGTTAGGAAGTCGGACGGCTTTCGGGAAGTCCCGGGGACTCCGGCTGACAGTACGTGGACGGAATTGCACCCCGGGCCGGGCCCGAAGTCCATCCCCTGCCAGTCGCAGCCACCAGAAACATCACGCTCCTCACGTAATGGGGACACCCGGGCCGCGCAGGACGTTCCCGGGTTCCCCTCTGGCTGGCGCTTATCGGGCGTCCGGGTGGCGCTTCTTCCACTCCACCTTCATGCAGTGGTCCTGCACCACGCGGATGCCTGCGCGCGCCAGCCGCTCGGCCGCGGCGTCGTTGCGGATGCCCAGCTGGAACCATACGGCATACGGCTTCTTCTCCAGCATGCCGTCCACGTGCGCGGTGATGTCGTCCGGCCGCAGGAACACCTGCACCACGTCCACCTCTCCGGGTACGTCCTTCACCGACGCGGAGATGGGCTCGCCCAGGATGCTCCCCTGCTCGCCGTGCGTGGGCACGGGCAGCACGGTGAAGCCGTGGTCCTTGAGGAACTTCGGGATGGCATGCGCGGGCTTGTCCGCCTGCGCTTCCGGCCGGATGCCCAGCACGGCGATGCGCTTCGTGCGCGCGAGCAGCTCGCCAATGCCTTCCGCGTCGTCGATGAGGTTCTTGCGCCAGTCGTCCATGGGGTCTCCGCGCTCCTTCATAAGGAGGCCGCGACCTTCACGACAGGGGACTGTCAGCGGGGCGCGGCCTGGACCTGGATGGTACGGCAGGCCTCGGTGGCCAGGCGGACTTCCTCCGCGGTGGCGCCGGGGAGGCTGGCGCAGAGGAACAGGTCGTCCCCCACGCGCCGGGCGCCGAAGAACGCGGGCGCCTCCGGGCCCAGTCCGCCGTCCGTCAGGGACGGGGCCATGGTCACGCGCAGCAGGGCGAAGGAGGGAGTGTCCTCTTCCTGGTCCAGCGACAGCGTGAACTGCTTCATCTGCTGACGGACGTTGTCCGCCAGCGTCTCCGAGGAGGGCATCTGCTCGCCCTGCCCCGGCTTCAAATCCACGCGCAGCGCCGGGCGGCCGGGAGGGCCCGCCTGGAAGCTGCCGTCGGTGGCCACCTGCGCGGACCAACCCGGCGGCAACGGCACCTTCACGCCCGAGCGCAGCCCCGCGTCCTCCGCATGGATGTCATCGACCGGCGTCTTCTTCTGGCAGCCCTCGCAGCCGCCAAACAGGACTCCGAGCGAGACGACCCCGAGGCCGATGAGCCCCGGGACCTTCCGCGCGTGGGACGCGACCATGCGCACCGTTACTTCTTCTCTCCGGGCGGGGGCGGGTTACCGCCACCCTTGCCGATGTTCTCCATCTTGAGGGAGCCCTCGAAGATGACGCCGCGGTCCATGGAGAGCGACGGCGTCTCCAGGTTGCCCTTCACGCGGCCCGGCTGCTTCAGCTCGATGAGCTGCGTGGCGCGCACGTTGCCTTCCACGGTGCCGTTGATGATGACGGTGCCGGCTTGAATCTCCGCCTGCACGCGGGCGCCGTCGCCAATGACGAGCACGTCCTTGGTGACAATCTGCCCGTTGAACTTGCCGTCGATTCGAACCTGACCTTCGAAGGTGAGCTTCCCCTCGAACTCGCTTCCTTTACCCAGAAGCGTGTGAACCTCACCCGGACGCGTCGACACGAAATCCTCCTCCCGTTTGAACAGGGGCTTGCTGGGTGCTTCGTCTTTCTTCCCGCCAAGGAGCGCCACGCCCTACTCCTTCCTCAGAAGCTTCAACAGCCTGTCGAGGTCATCGTAGGAGAAGAAGTCGACTTCCAGGGTGCCTTTTCCCGGGCTTTTCTCCGACAGACGGACCTTTGTTCCCAACCGACGCTGCAACTCCTCGGTGAGCGCCTTCACCTGCGGGCTCACCTTGGGCGCCGGCTTCCCTGCATCCTTGCCGCCCTTCGCGGACTTGCCCTGCTGGACCAGCCGCTCCGTGTCGCGCACGGACAGCTTCTTCTCCGTCACCTGCTTCGCCAGGTTCTGGAGCTCCGGCAGCCGGGGCACGCCCAGCAGCGCGCGAGCGTGGCCCATGCTGAGCGACCCGTCCGCCACCATGGCCTTCACGTCCGGGGGCAGGGCCAGGAGGCGCAGCGCGTTCGCGACGGTGGAGCGCTCCTTGCCGACCTTCTGGGCCACCTGCTCCTGCGTGAGCTTGAACTCCTCCACCAGGCGCCGGTAGCCGTCCGCCTCTTCAATGGGGTTCAGGTCCGCGCGCTGGAGGTTCTCCACCAGGGCGAGCTCGAAGGACTCGGCCTCCGTGACCTCGCGGATGATGGCGGGGATTTCCTTCAGGCCGGCGGCCTGGGACGCACGCCAGCGGCGCTCGCCCGCGATGATGAGGTAGCCGTCGCCGCCCTTGTTCGGGTTCTTCCGGACGAGGATGGGCTGGAGCAGGCCCTGCGCCTTGATGGACTCGGTGAGCTCGTGGAGTTTGGTCTCGTCGAAGTGGCGGCGGGGCTGGAGCGGGTCGCGGTGGATGGACTCGATGGCCAGCTTGAGCACGCCGGGCTTCGGCGGCGGCGCGGCGGGGGCCGGCGCGGGGG
>NZ_RAWF01000376.1:0-7196 GCF_003612075.1 Corallococcus sp. CA041A | reverse complement strand
CTCCCCGGTGGGCTCCGGGGCGTCTCCGAACGCCTGGAACGGGTCCGGCTGCTCGGCCGGAGGGCCAGCGGGCGGGGGGGCGCTCGGGGCCGGCGCGGGCTCACGCGCGACCCGAAAGGTGTTCTGACATTTGGTGCAGCGGACCTTGACCCCCTTTTCCGTCACCTTCTCGTCGGGGATCTTGAACCGCGTCTGGCACTGTTCGCACTGGACGATCATGGGGTCGGGTCGGGGGGACTTGGAGCATAGGCCCACCCGGCAACCACCGCGAGTCGGGCCCGGGTAACTTGCTCGCTTCCAACCCCTTTGATACGAGGTTCGCCCCTTTGGAAATCAAGAAGTAAACCAGTAAATGCCAAGGCGCAGCCGGGGTCGGAGACGACAGACATGAGCGAGGCCGAGCAAGCAAACGCTCCCAGCAACACCAAGGAGCCGAAGATCATCAAGCGCTACACGAACCGGAAGCTCTACGACACCGTGGAGAGCCGGTACGTCACGCTCGATGAGATCGCCGCGATGATCAAGGAGGGCACCGAGGTGCGGATTGTCGACAACCGCACGAAGGAAGACCTGACCTCCGTGACCCTGGCGCAGATCATCTTCGAAGAGGAGAAGAAGAAGAACCAGATGCCGCTGTCGGTGCTGCGGGAGATCATCCGCCACCCCGGCGAGTCCATCTCCGGGTTCATCCAGAAGGAGGTCTCGCCGCGCGTGGCCTCCATCCGCGAAGAGGCCGAGCAGCGGCTGGACAAGCTGCTGCGCCGCGAGGACGGCAGCCTGCAGGAGGCCCCTCCGGAGGCCCCCGCCGCCACGCCCGCGCCGCAGGCCGAGGGCAGCGCCGCGAGCCTCAACCCGGCGGAGCTGCTCAAGGCCAGCCAGCGCGCCTTCGAGGACTTCCAGCGCCGCATCGACGAGCGCGTGAAGCAGGTCGTGGAGAACCTCACCGGCAACCTCCCCGCCCTGGGCCGCGACATGCAGGCGCTCGCGCAGCGGCTGGAGGAGCTGGAGAAGAAGCTCGACGCCGTGGAGAAGGGCGACAAGAAGGACACCAGCGCGTCCTGAAGCACCCCAAGCCTGAACGCCGTGGCGCCCGTGAGGAAGCGGGCGCCGGCGCTTCAGGCCACCTTCGGCCGGGTCCGCTTCCGCTTCGCCGGAGGGGCCCCGCCGTCAATCTCCGCCGCGATGGCCGCGAGCATCCGCGCCCCCGGGCTCTGGGGTGCGTACTCCCAGATGGTCTTCCCGTGGCTCTGCGCCTCGTCCACCTTGACGCTGTAGCCCAGCGGCGTGGCGGCGAGCGCTTCGGGGAAGTACGTCCGCAGCCGCTCCAGGATGGCCGTGGCCAGCGCCGTCTTGCGGTACAGCGTGGGCACCACCCGGGTGACGCGGAGGTCCTTGCGTCCTTCCGCCTCGCCCACCTGGCGCACCGTCTCCGCCAGCTCCGCGCACCCGTCCAGCGCCAGGTACGTCAGCGCCACCGGCACCACCACCTCCGTGGACGCCACCAGGATGTTGCGCGTGGTGAGCCCCATGGACGGAGGCGCGTCGAACAGCACCATGTCGTAGCCCGCGGCTTCCGCTTCACGCATGCGGTCCGCCAGCCGGTGCGCGCGGCGCGGGTCCTGCGCCACGACCACCGGGAAGTCCGCCATCTCCTTGTACGCGGGCACCACGTCCAGCCCGCTCACGCCCGTGGGGCACACCACGGAGGCCAGGGGCACCTGCGCGTCGGTGAGCAGGTGGAAGACGTTGCGCGGCAGCGTGCGCACGTCCAGGCCCAGTGACTTGCCCGCGTGGCCCTGCGTGTCCAGGTCCACCAGCAGCACGCGGCGGCGCTGCTCCAGCGCGAGCCACGCGGCGGTGTTCACCGCGAGCGTCGTCTTGCAGGTGCCGCCCTTCTCGTTGATGAACGCGATGCGCCGCATGGCCGTGAGGGCTTGCCGCGCCCTACCCCTTCTTCTTCGAGGACGTGTTCGACACCAGCGTGTCCAGCTTGCCCTCGACGGACGCGAGCAGCTTCTCCAGGTCGTCCACCTTCGAGCGCAGCTGCTCCAGGTCCGCCGTGGACGGCAGGTTCATGGCGGACAGCGCCGTGCGCAGCGCCGCGTCCAGCGTCCCCTTCGCCGCGAGCGAGCGGGACACCAGCGTCTGCACCGCCCCCACGAACTTCTCGTTGGAGAGCAGCTGCTGCGCGAGCTTGCCCACGCGCTCCTCGCCCGTCTCCACGAGCTTCTTCATCACCGGGTTGTTCTTGAGCATGTTCTTGGAACCGTTCAGGTCCGGCCCACCCCGGACACGGCCTCTCGGCCGTCGGGACAGGCGGGACGTCAGGAAGAGGACGCCGCACTCTGGGAGGGGCCAACGCGACGTGTCAAGCAGGGCAACATTGGGGATTTCCGCTCGTGGACTCTCGTTGACTCTCCGGGAGCCCATCCCTACGGTTCGCGCGCCCTCTATGGCCGGACTGCTCGACAAACGCCTGTGGATCGTCTCTGGCAAGGGGGGCGTGGGGAAGACGACCGTCGCCGCCGCCCTGGCCCTGGCCTCGGTGCGCGCCGGCCGGCGCACCCTGGTGTGCGAAGTGAACACCCAGGAGCGCGTCAGCCGCATCCTGGAGCTGCCCGAAGCCGGCCCGGAGGTGAAGCTCCTGGAGGAGAACCTCTGGGCGGTGGACGTGCGCCCCCAGGAGGCCATGCGCGAGTACGGCCTGATGGTCCTGCGCTTCGAGACCCTCTACAAGACGGTCTTCGAGAACCGGCTGGTGCGCTACTTCCTGCGCTTCATCCCGTCGCTCCAGGAGCTGGTGCTGTTGGGGAAGATCCTCTTCCACCTCCAGGAGAAGCTGCCGGACGGCCGCTGGAAGTACGACACGCTGGTGCTGGACGCGCCCGCCACCGGCCACGCCATCTCCTTCCTGAGCGTGCCGCAGGTGCTCCTGCAGACGGTGCCGCCGGGGCCCATGACGCGCGAGGCGCTGAAGATGCGCGACCTGCTGGTGGACCCGTCCGTCACCGCCGCGGTGCTGGTGGCGCTGCCGGAGGAGATGCCGGTGAACGAGGCGTTGGAGCTGCACGGTGCGCTGCGAGACAAGGTGCACATCCGCACGCACGCGGCGGTGCTCAACCAGGCCTTCCCCCAGCGCTTCACGGAGGCGGACCTGGAGGCGCTCGCGGGCCACCCGGAGCTGATGCGCGTGGCCCAGGCGCACCATGACCGCGCGTCGCAGGCGGTGCTCGCGGGCACGAAGCTGGAGCGCAACCTCCACGCGCCGGTGTACACGGTGCCCAGGTTGTTCGTGCCGCGCTTCGGACGGGACGCGGTGGAGACGGTGATGGGGCACCTGAACGCGATGGTGACGGGAGGCACGGGAGCATGACGGCGCTGCAAACGGCGCTCGCGAACAAGCGCGTGCTCATCTGCGTGGGCTCTGGCGGCGTGGGCAAGACGACGGTGGCGGCGACGCTCGCGCTGCGCGCGGCGGTGGATGGCCGGCCCAGCATCGTGTGCACCATCGACCCGGCGAAGCGCCTGGCCAACTCCCTGGGCCTGTCCGGCCTGGGCAACACGGAGGCGGAAGTCCCCGCGTCCGTGCTGGAGCCCCTGGGTGTGAAGCCCAAGGCGGCCCTGCACGCGATGATGCTGGACATGAAGGCCACCTGGGACGACCTCATCACCCGCGTGGCCCCGCCGGAGCAGCGCGAGCGCATCTTCGCCAACCGCTTCTACCAGTCCCTCTCCACGGCCCTGGCGGGCAGCCAGGAATACATCGCCATGGAGAAGGTCTGGGACCTGCGCCGCAGCACGGACTACGAGCTGGTGGTGCTGGACACGCCGCCCACCGCGCACGCGCTGGACTTCCTGGACGCGCCCAACCGGGTGCTGGACTTCCTGGACAACGAAGCGGCCAAGTGGCTGCTCACGCCCGCGCTGAAGGCGGGCAAGGTGGGCCTGTCCCTCTTCAACCTGGGCGGCAGCTACGTGACGCGCGCGCTGTCGCGCTTCACCGGCACGGAGATGCTCCAGGAGCTGTCCTCCTTCATGCTGACGCTCTCCTCCATGAACGAGGGCTTCCGCGAGCGCGCCCGCGGCGTGCGTGAGCTGCTGGAGGACAAGACGACGGGCTTCGTGCTGGTGACGAGCCCCAATCCGGAGCGGCTGGACGAGGCCATCCACTTCCACAAGCTGCTCAAGCAGAACCGCATGGAGATGACGGCCATCGTGGTGAACCGCGTGCACCCGCTGCCCACCCAGGCGCAGTGGGCGGACGCGGCCACGCTGACGCCCACCCGCCGCGCGAAGGTGGAGGAGACGCTGCGCGAAACCCAGGTGCTGGCGCAGCAGGACCTGGAGGGCCTGGCGCAATTGCGCGCGGCCTGTCCGGGCACGCCCCTCATCCAGGTGCCGCGCTTCGGGCTGGACGTGCACGACCTCACCGCGCTGTGGGGCACCGGCCGCTACCTCCTGGGCGACGACGTCCTCGCCTGAGCGCCCTCCCCCACCCCGCGTGACGCGCCGGAGGCTCGCCGGAGGCTCGGAGACCCCGGGCATTTCCGGCGCGCGGGGGCGTTCATGCCGGGCGGACGGGCGACTGAGCACCGGAGGCCTGCCCGCATTAGACTGGCGGGCTCCGGAAGCACCGCGGAAGAGCACCCCGGGAACCTGGCGGGTCTCCTGGGTGTCGATGTCCGGGGCCGCACCGGGTGACGTGGGCGTCCGGATGGGAGCGAGCTGCATGCACGGCAGGAAGCGGATGGAGTCAGCCGGAGTCGCCCGGCGGTGGCTGTGGGTGGGCGTGTTGGGCCTGGGCCTGACGCTCACGGGCTGCCGCACCACGGGCACGGGGACGAAGCCGGACGCCACGGCGAACAAGCAGGTCGTGGAGTTCGACCCCGTCACGGTGACGGCGGACCTGGAGCTGGACAAGCTCAACGACGAGGAGCTCTTCGCGGGCGGCACCTCCGCCTTCGCCGCCAACGACTTCAAGCAGGCGGCGCGCTACTTCGGCCGGCTCGCGGACTTCCACCCCAACAGCCAGCACCGCCGGCAGGCCCTCTACAACGCGGGCCTCGCGCACCAGCGCCTCAAGGAATGGGACGACGCCTACGGGCGCTTCGCCGAACTGGCGGAGCCGGAGAAGGGCCAGGGCGACGCGCTGGACGCGTCCTTCCGCGTGGCGGAGTCGCTCTACCACCTGGAGCGCTACGAGGAGGCGGTGAAGCTGCTGACGACGCTGGCCGCGCGCGCGGACCTGCCCGCGGGACGCCGCATCGAGGCCCAGGTGCAGCAGGGCATCTGCCAGGTGGAGGCCGGCCGCACCGACGACGCGGAGGGGACGCTGCGCAAGGCGCTGGCCGCGTATGACGCCCTGCCGGACAAGGCGGAGGTGGAGGACTACTTCCCCGCGCAGGCGCACTTCTTCGTCGGCGAAATCTACCGGCTGCACTACGAGGCCGTGAAGCTGGAGGCCAGCCGGGGCAGCGACGGGCTGGCGCAGGACCTCAACTACAAGGCGGAGCTGCTGTTGTCCGCGCAGGGCCACTACCTGCGCGCCATCCGCGTGGGCAACGGCTACTGGGCCACCGCCGCGGGCGCGCAGATTGGCGCCCTGTACGAGAACCTCCACGAGCACATGGTGAACTCGCCCACGCCCCCGGAGCTCAACGCCGAGGAGGCGGAGGTCTACCGCCAGGAGCTGCGCAAGAAGATCCGCGTGCTGCTCACCAAGTCCATCAACATCTACGAGCGCACGCTGGAGGCCGCCGAGCGCATCGGTTCGCAGAACGCCTTCGTGGACCGCACCCGCCAGAGCCTGGAGAAGGTGAAGACGCTCCTGCTCGCGGACGCGGACGCCGACACGGAGTCGGAAGGGGTCTCCGTGCCCATGCCCGCCTCCAACGCGGGCGCGAAGCACCGCTAGCGCCCCCCGCCGGCCATGGAACCGCTCTTCACCCCGGAGCAGCTCGCCGACATCCACGCCTACCACCAGCCCTATTACATCCGGGCGGCGGTGGACCCGCTGGTGCGGCTGGCCCTGTCCGCGCTCATCCTGGCCGTGCTCGTGCGGCCCGTGTACCGGGGGGCAACGGCCGCGGCGGCGTCACTGGAGCGCAGGTTTGGCGCCACGCTGCGCAAGGCCCCGGTGAGCCGCGCCTTCTTCAGCGCCATGGACCGGCTGTGGGGTGAACCCGGTTGGGGGGCCGCGCTCCTCTTCGCGCTCTTCATCGACCTGGCCACCCAGCTGCTCTACGCCCCCGCGAACGTGTACTTCTTCTACGTGCTGGAGCACCGGCACGGCCTGTCCAACGACACGCCCGCGACCTTCGCGTGGATGTGGTTCAAGGGCACCCTCGTGGGCGCCATCGCGCTGACGGCGCTCGTGATCGGCCTGTATGGCCTCGCCCGCCGCGTGCGCAGGTGGTGGCTGGTGCTGGGCGTGCCGGTGGCCCTGCTGATGCTGGTGGCCGCCGCCCTGGACCCGTACCGCGCCCGCCTCTACTACGACCAGACGCCCTTGCAGGAAGGGCCGCTGCGCTCGCGCATCACCGAACTCATGCGCAAGGCGGACATCACCTTCTCCGACGTGGTGGTGGAGAAGACGTCCGTGCAGTCCAAGCGCATCCAGGCGTACTTCGCCGGCCAGGGCCCCACGCGCACCATCGTCCTCAACGACGTCATCCTGGGTGAGCTCGCGGAGGACGAAGTCCTGGCCGCGGTGGCGCACGAGGCGGGCCACGTGAACGAGCCCCGCTGGCCCGGCCGCATCTTCTCGTCGCTCGCGGTGCTGGCCCTGCTCTTCCTCATCGACCAGTTGCTGCGCCTGTCCGCCCGCCGGGGCTGGTGGGGCATCCAGCGCTCGGGCGACATCCGCACCCTGCCGCTGATCTCGCTGGTGGTGTTCCTCCTCATCACGCTCGCGGCCCCCGTGGCCGGGGCGCTCTCCCGCGAGCGCGAGCGCGAGGCGGACCGTTACGGCCTGAACCTCACCGGCGACTCCGGCGCCTTCCGCCGCATGCTGGTGAAGGCCGCCCGGGTGAACAAGATGGACCCCGAGCCGCCCCGCTGGGTCGTGCTCAAGGGCATGAGCCATCCCCCCATCGGGGAACGGCTCACCGCGCTCGACGCGCCCTGAAGCCGCTTTCAAGAAGCCGCCGGTGGATGGGCCTCCACTCCACTCCCCCTCGCCATCCAGGCCCACCCTC